>CAZTXX010000021.1:0-13161 GCA_964617405.1 uncultured Aquimonas sp.
CAAGGAAGTGATGAAGGAATCGGTGCAGCTGGGCATGAAGACCTTCGACCAGAGCTTGTTCGAGCTCTATCAGGCCGGCGAAATTTCCTACGAGGACGCGCTGCGCCACGCCGACTCCACCAACGAGGTGCGCCTGAAGATCAAGCTCGCCCAGGGCGGCGACGCCCATACCCTCAGCCAGGGTATGGATGGCGTGGAGTTGATCGAAACCCGCTGAGGGACGGGAATAGGGAATCGAGAATCGGGAATCGAAAAAGCGACAATTTTGCGCTTTCCCGGATCCCGGAAGCAGTGCATCAACCAATGCTTCCGATCCTGTTCCTGCGGTTCCCGACTCTCTACTCCCGATTCCCTGACTCTGCCAGCCATTCCAACACGGCCATGCGCACGGCCACGCCGTTGGATACCTGTTCCAGGATCACCGACTGCGGGCCGTCGGCCACCGCGTCGGCGATTTCCACGCCGCGGTTCATCGGGCCCGGATGCAGCACGATGGCATCCGGGTGCGCGAGCGCGAGGCGTTCGGGCGACAGGCCCCAGTCGCGGTAATACTCCTCCTGCGAGGCCACCAGACCTTCATCCATCCGCTCGCGTTGCAGGCGCAGCATCATCACCACGTCACAAGCGTCCAGCGCCGCATCGAACGAATCGACGCGCGTGGCACCGATGAAACTGGGGTCGTCCGGTTCCGGCATCAGCGTGTCGGGTGCAGCCAGGCGCAGATCACGGACCCCGAGGGTGCGCAGGGCCTCCGCGCCCGAGCGCGCGACGCGCGAGTGGCGGATGTCGCCGACGATGGTGACCGAAAGACGCGAGAAGTCCTCGCCTTTTTTCTGCCGGATGGTGAGCATGTCGAGCAGGCCTTGCGTGGGATGCGCGTGGCGGCCGTCGCCGGCGCTGACCACACCGCTGCCGGGTGCGGCGGCGGCGGCCAGCGAGGCCGGTACGCTGGCGTGTGTGTGGCGCACCACGAACAGGCTGGCACCCATCGCTTCGAGGTTGCGCAGGGTGTCGACCAGGGTTTCACCCTTGCGCGTGGACGAGCTGTCGGCATCGAAGTTGAGCACATCGGCACCCAGCCGCTGCGCGGCGAGCTGGAACGAGGCGCGGGTGCGGGTGGACGGCTCGAAAAAGAGGTTGGCGACTGTGATGCCATGCAGGGGCCGGTGGGTGCCGCGACGCAGTGCATCGGGACGCAATGCCTGAGCGGCGTCGAGCAGGGCGACGAGCTCGTCACGCGAGAGTGAATCAAGGCTCAGCAGGTGGCGCATCGAGGACATGGACGGGATCTTGGGAAGTCAGGGAGAAGGCGGCAGGATCGGCTCGCCCAGCCAGCGCTCCACGATGATCTGCGCGGCCAGGGCGTCCATGGTCTGGGCGTCGCGGCGCCTTGCCTGGCCGCTGCGACGGGCTTCGGCAAAGCGCCGCTCGGCTTCGCGCGAGGTGGAGCGCTCGTCCACCAGATCCACGGGCAACTTGAAACGCTGTGCGGCCTCGCGTGCGAAGCGGCGCGCCATATGGGTGGCCGGTTGAGCTTCACCATCCAGGGTCAACGGCTCACCCACGATGATGCGGTCGGGCCGCCATTCGCGCACCAAGGCCGCGACGGCGTTCCAGTCGGGGCCTTCATCCTGTGCCGAGACCATCGCGATGGCGCGCGCGGTGCCGGACAGGGTATTGCCCACCGCGACACCGATGCGGCGCGCGCCAACGTCGAAACCCAGCACGCAGACCAGGGCTGGTGCGTCGGTGCTCATGCGTTGCCGCTGTAGCTGGCGAGCGCCCCCGGGTCGATGCCGATCAGCCGGGTCGCAGCCTTCCAGCGCGCATCGAGCGGCACGTTGAACACGATTTCCGGGGTGGCGTCCACCGACAGCCAGGTGTGCTCGCGCAGTTCGCCTTCCAGCTGCTGGGCGCCCCAACCCGAATAGCCCAGCGCGACCAGCGCCTGGCTTGGTCCCTTGCCTTGCGCCATGGCTTCCAGGATGTCGCGCGAGGTGGTGAGGTGGATGTGTTCGGAAATCGGGAACGTCGCATCCCAGCGGCCGCCGTCGGGGCTGTGCAGCACGAAACCGCGCTCCGGTTCGACCGGTCCGCCGGAAAGCACGGGAATGCCCGACAGGCGCGCATCCATCGCGTGGATGCCCATCTGCACCAGCACCTCTCCCAGCAGGAAGTCGGAAGGGCGGTTGAGCAGCAGCCCCATCGCGCCTTCGGCATTGTGATGGCACAGCAGGGCCACGCCGCCGTCGAAGTTCGGATCATCCATCCCCGGCACGGCGATCAGGAAATGGTTGGCGAGGGAACTGATGCTTTCCATGGAACCCTCCTGTTCTCAGTGGTTTCGATTCACCGCATAGCGTGCCAGCCCGCGCAGCGCGGCGATCCAGTCGTTGTCCGGCAGCGATTCCAGCGCGCGTTCGGCAGCTTCAGCGTAATCGATCGCGCGCTGGTGGCTGTGGGCGATGCTGTCGGCCGAGCGGATGGCGGCCAATACCTCGGGCATGGCGTTGGCATCGCCTTGTTCGACGATCTCCCGCAGCCGCTCGCGGCTGGCGTCGTCGGCGCGGGACATTGCGTGGATCAGGGGCAGCGTGGCCTTGCCTTCGGCCAGGTCGTCGCCGAGGTTCTTCCCCAGCGCCGCGGCGTCGGCGGTGTAGTCGAGCACGTCGTCGGCGATCTGGAAGGCGTAACCAAGGTTGAGGCCGTAGTCGTACAGCGCTGCGCCATGGCGGGCGTCCTGGTCGCACAGCACTGCACCCAGACGGGTGGCAGCAGCGAACAGCACGGCGGTCTTGCGTTCGATCACGCGCAGGTAGGCGGCCTCGTCCACATCGGGATTGTTGACGTGCAGGAGCTGGAGCACCTCGCCCTCGGCGATGGCGTTGGTGGTGTTGGCCAATACCTGCATCACCGCCATGCGGTCCAGCTCCACCATGAGCTGGAAGCTGCGCGAATAGAGGAAATCGCCCACCAGCACGCTGGCGGCGTTGCCCCACAGGGCATTGGCGGTTTCGCGCCCGCGCCGCAGGTCGGATTCGTCGACCACGTCGTCGTGCAGCAGGGTGGAGGTGTGGATGAATTCGATTACCGCGGCCAGTTGCAGGTGATCACGGCCGCCATAGCCCAGCGCGCGCGCGGCGATCAGGTGCAGCTGTGGGCGCAGACGCTTGCCGCCGGCTCCGACGATGTGTTCACCCACCTGGTTGATGAGCAGGACATCGGAGGCAAGGCGCGTACGGATCAGGGTGTCCACGCCCGCGAGGTCCTCACTCACCAGATCCTGGATCCCGGCCAGCGAAAGGGCGCGCGGTGCGGCGAATGGTGCGGAGGCGACGTTGTTCATTCGGCCATTATACGGCCCGGGACAGGGCTTTCCGATGCGCGTTCGGGCGAAAATCGCAGGCACCGGCACGGCGATTTCCGGCAGCTTCCGATGCGGCGATATACTAGCCTGTCATTACCGCCGCAGCTTGCGGCACAGGCAAGGAACAAGACGCATGGCACGCGGCATCAACAAGGTCATCCTGGTGGGAAATCTGGGCGCCGATCCGGAAACCCGCTATTCCAGTTCCGGCTCCGCGATCACCTCCATCCGGATCGCCACTTCCGACAGCTGGCGCGACAAGCAGACCGGCGAGCAACAGGAGCGCACCGAGTGGCACCGGGTGAAGTTCTTCGGGCGCTTGGCGGAAATCGCCGGCGAATACCTTCGCAAGGGTTCGCAGGTGTACATCGAAGGCGCGCTGCGCACCGACAAGTACACCGGGCAGGATGGCGTGGAGCGCTACACCACCGACATCATCGCCAACGAGATGCAGATGCTCGGCGGGCGTGGTGATGGCGGCGGCGGTGGGCGGCCCGCGCGGGCTGACGATGAGCCCCGCGGTCGTTCCGGTGGCGGCCCGCGTGGTGGCGACGATTTCGAGACGCGCGGTGGGGCCGGTTATGGCGCACCACGCGCCGAGCGCCCGGCACCGGCGCGTGCGCCGGCACCGCCCCCCGCGGATGTGCCCTTCGACGACGACGACATCCCGTTCTGATGACCACCGTTCTCGTAACGGGCGGCGCCGGCTTCATCGGCGGCAACTTCGTGCGCGGCGCGGTGGCGATGGGCTGGACGGTCGTCAACCTCGACGCGCTCACCTACGCCGGCAATCTCGATACGCTGGCTGGCCTGGAGCCCGCCGACGGGCACCATTTCGTGCAGGGTGATATTGGCGATGCTGCGTTGGTGCAACGCCTTTTGGCCGAGCATCGTCCCGACGCCGTGATCAATTTCGCGGCCGAAAGCCACGTCGACCGATCCATCGACGGGCCGGCTGCCTTCGTGCAGACCAATGTGGTCGGCACCTTGAACCTGCTGGAGCGGGCACGCGACTACTGGCGCGAGCTGCCGGAGGCCGGGCGCGATGCCTTCCGCTTTCTGCATGTCTCCACCGACGAGGTCTATGGGTCGCTCGGGGAAACCGGCCATTTCACCGAGACCACGCCCTACGCACCCAATTCGCCGTACTCGGCCTCGAAGGCGGCTTCCGACCATCTGGTGCGTGCCTTCCACCACACCTACGGGCTGCCGGTGCTCACCACCAACTGTTCCAACAACTACGGTCCCTACCAATTTCCTGAAAAGCTCATTCCGCTGGTGATCGCCAAGGCTCTGGCCGGCGAGCCGCTGCCGGTCTATGGCGATGGCAGCAACGTGCGCGACTGGCTCTATGTGGAAGACCACTGCGAAGCCATCCGTGCGGTGCTGACGAAGGGCAGGGTGGGTGAAGTCTACAACGTCGGTGGCGATGCCGAGCGCAGGAACCTCGATGTGGTGCACGCGATCTGCGCTCTGCTCGACCACCGCCGCCCGCGCGCTGACGGCAAGCCGCGCGCCTCGCAGATCACCTTCGTGAAGGATCGACCGGGGCATGACCGGCGATACGCCATCGATTCATCCAAGCTCCAACGCGAGCTGGGCTGGCGGCCGCAGGTGGATTTCGACGGCGGCATCGCGCGTACCGTGGACTGGTATCTTGCCAACCAGGATTGGGTGACCCGCGTTCTGGACGGCAGTTACCGCATGGAACGCCTGGGACAGTAGAGCGCAGTTCGCTGCGCTAAGGCCTTAACTTCCCGACAGAGTAGAGCGCAGCTTGCTGCGCTTGTGTTCCGGGAACGCGGGGGTAGCGCAGCAAGCTGCGCTCCACGTGAAGAAGGATTGGGCGTTGGAGATCCGGATCAGGTATCTCGAACGTTTTTCTCGTCAAAGAATCGACATGACATCAACCACACCCGCCGCGACCGATCGCGGCATCATCCTCGCCGGCGGCTCCGGCACGCGGCTGTATCCCATCACCCAGGGCGTCTCCAAGCAGCTCCTGCCGGTGTACGACAAGCCGATGATCTATTACCCGCTGGCCGGTTTGATGATGGCCGGTATCCGCAAGGTGCTGGTGATCAACACCCCGCACGAGCAGGCGCTGTTTCGCACCCTGCTCGGCGATGGCAGCCAGTGGGGCATGCAGATCGAATACGCGGTGCAGCCCAGCCCGGACGGTTTGGCACAGGCCTTCCTGATCGGGCGCGATTTCGTTGCCGGCAAGCCGAGTTGTCTGATCCTGGGCGACAACATCTTCCACGGCCACGGTTTGCAGACCCAGTTGCGCAGCGCCGCCACCCGCGCGCATGGCGCCACCGTGTTCGGCTACCGGGTCAGCGATCCGGAACGCTACGGCGTGGCGGAATTCGATGCCGAGGGCCGCGTCGTCGGGCTGGAGGAAAAGCCCGAGGCGCCGAAGTCGCACTATGCCGTCACCGGTCTGTACTTCTACGACGAAAGAGTTTGCGACTACGCCGCCGAACTCAAGCCATCCGCGCGCGGCGAACTGGAGATCACCGACCTCAACCGCAGGTACCTGGAGGACGGCTCATTGCATCTGGAGCGCCTCGGACGCGGCTGCGCCTGGCTCGACACCGGCACCCATGAGTCCCTGCTGCAGGCCGGCAATTTCATCCAGACCCTGCAGGAACGCCAGGGGCTGCAGGTTTGTTGCCCGGAGGAGATCGCCTGGCGCAACCGCTGGATCGACGATGCCGCGCTGGAACGGCTCGCTGCCGCCTTGTCGAAGAACGGTTATGGGCAATATCTCCTCTCGCTTTTGCGTGGCGAGCTGGTCTGAGAGGAAAGATCCCGCATGAAACTGATCGAAACCGATCTTCCCGGCTGCATGGTGATCGAGCCGCGCGTATTTGGTGATGCGCGCGGCTTCTTCTACGAGAGCTGGAACAAGGCGCGTCTGGCCGAGGCGGGCCTCGATGTGGATTTCGTGCAGGGCAATGTGTCGTCCTCCGTGCGGAGCGTGCTGCGTGGCCTGCACTACCAGTGGCCCAATCCGCAGGGCAAGCTGGTCAGCGTGCTGGAGGGCGAGGTCTACGACGTGGCGGTGGACATCCGCCGCGGCTCGCCCACGTTCGGGCGCTGGACGGCGGTGATGCTCACGGCGCAGAACAGGCGGCATTTCTATATTCCCGAAGGCTTCGCGCACGGCTTTGCCGTGGTGTCCGAACGCGCGCTGTTCACCTACCAGTGCACCGCCGCCTATGACGCGGCAGCCGATGCGGGCATCCGCTGGAACGATGCCGTGCTGGCCATCGACTGGCCGATCGCCGAGCCGACGCTTTCGGCGAAAGACGCACAGGCACCCCTGCTGGCCGAAGTCGCGCCCGAGCGCTTGCCGGAGTACCGCCCATGAAACTCCTGGTGCTGGGTGCCAACGGGCAAGTGGGTTTCGAGCTGTATCGAAGCCTCGCGCCGCTGGGCGAGGTGATTGCCGCCACCCGCGATGGACGCCTTGTCGGCGGTGGCATTGCGCATGTCGCGGATCTTTCCGAGCCGTCCTCGTTGGAGTCGGCGTTGCAGGAACTGCGCCCCGACGTGGTGATCAACGCGGCGGCGTACACGGCGGTGGATCGGGCCGAATCCGAGCCGGAACTGGCCATGCGCATCAACGCCGAGGCACCGGCCGGGCTGGCGCGCTGGTGCGCCGTGCACGGCGCGCGCCTGATCCACTATTCCACCGATTACGTCTTCGACGGCAACGCCAGCCGTCCCTGGCGCGAAGCCGATCCCATCGCGCCTTTGGGCGTTTATGGGCAGAGCAAGCGCGCCGGTGAACTGGCCATTGGCGACAGTGGCGCGGAGTTCCTGGTGTTGCGTACCGCCTGGGTTTACGCCGCGCGCGGGCACAACTTCCTGCGCACCATGCTGCGCCTGGCTGCCGAGCGTGACCATCTGCAGGTGGTTTGCGACCAGATCGGTGCGCCGACCCCCGCGCGCTGGATCGCCTCGGCCACGGCCACGATCCTGGCGCGCAGCCAGAACGCCCCCTGGCGCTCGGGCATCGTGCACCTGGCCGCGGCGGGGCAAACCAGCTGGCATGGTTTTGCCGAGGCCATCTTCGCCCATGCCCTGGCCGCCGGCCTGATCGAGCGCGCACCTTTCGTCGAGGCGATTCCCAGTCTGGCCTATCCCACGCCGGCACGCCGTCCCGCCTATTCCTGCCTCGATACCCGCGCCCTGCGCGAACGCTTCGGCGTCACCCTGCCGGACTGGAACGAGGGCGTGACGCAGGTGCTGGGCGAACTGGCGCGCTGAGTCGCGCATTTTTCGGAGAACCTCGTGTCCGTCCTGATTCCCGTGATCCTTTCCGGTGGTGCCGGCACCCGCTTGTGGCCGGTGTCGCGGCGCGCGTTTCCCAAGCCGTTCATGCGTCTTGCCAATGGTGAGTCCCTGCTCGGATGCACGCTCAAGCGCGCGCTGGCTGTAGCCGATGCCGGCGAAGTCGTGACCGTTACCGGATTCGACTACCGCTTCCTGACCGCCGACGAATACGCGCGCGCCAGCTCCGAGGTGTTCCACTCGCGCCTGTTGTTGGAGCCTGCCGGGCGCAACACCGCGCCGGCCATCGTGCTGGCCGCACTCGACATCGCCGAGCGCCACGGCGCGGACGCGCAACTGCTGGTATTGCCCGCCGATCACCTGGTGCACGACACGGATGCCTTTGCACGCGATGTTGCCGCCGCGCGCAGGCTTGCCGCGCAGGGCTTTCTGGTCACCTTCGGCATCGTGCCCACTGCACCGGAGACCGGCTTCGGCTACATCCGCGCGGGCCAAGCGCTCGAGGGCGGTTTTGCCATCGACGCCTTCGTCGAAAAGCCCGACCTTGCCACCGCGGAGAGTTACCTCGCCGCCGGCAACTACTTCTGGAACGCCGGCATGTTCTGTTTCAGCGCACGCGACCTGCTGACCGCTGCTGCCGAATCCTGCCCGGACGTATTGCAGGCCGCGCGAGCCTGCCTTGCCGCCACCGAACGCGATGGCGATGTGGTGGGCTTCGACAAGGCCGCTTTCCTCGCCCAGCCCGACATCTCCGTCGATTATGCCGTGATGGAGCGCGCCACTCGCCGCGCCGTGGTTCCGGCGCGGTTCGACTGGAGCGACATCGGCTCATGGAATGCGCTGGGCGAACTCACCGGGCCGGATGCGCAGGGCAACCGCGTGCAGGGTGAAGCCATCGTGGTGGACGGCAGTGGTAACTACATCCAGAGCGAAGGCCGTCTGATCGCGGCAGTGGGCGTCAACGACCTGGTCATCGTCGATGCCGGGGATGCCGTGCTGGTGGCGGACCGTCATCAGGTACAGGCAGTGCGTCAGGTGGTCGACACCCTGCGCCAGCGCGAGCACTACGCCGCCCAGCACCACCTCACCGTGCATCGCCCTTGGGGCAGCTACACCGTGCTGGAGGATGCCGAGGACTGCAAGGTCAAGCGTCTCACCGTCAAGCCGGGAGGGGTGTTGTCCCTGCAGCGCCACCAGCGCCGCAGCGAGCACTGGACGGTGGTGCAGGGCACCGCCAAGGTGCGGATCGGCGACGAGGACATGCTGCTGCAGCGCAACCAGTCCACCTATATCCCGATGAACACCCTGCACCGCCTGGAAAACCCCGGCGATGCCGACCTGCATCTGATCGAGACCCAGTGCGGGGACTATTTCGGCGAGGACGACATCGAGCGCCTCGAAGACGTCTACGGCCGCTGTTGATCGGCGAGGGATATCACGCATGGAGGCTCTGATCGCCTCGTTCGGCATGGTGGCGATCGCCGAGATCGGCGACAAGACGCAACTGCTTTCCTTTGTGCTGGCTGCACGCTTCCCCGGACAGCCCTGGCGCATCGTTGCGGGGATCCTCATCGCCACCCTGGCCAATCATTTTCTTGCCGCGTTGGTGGGTGACTGGGTTTCACTGCACGTCGGGCCGGAGCCGATGCGCTGGATCCTCGGCCTGGCCTTTCTCGGCTTTGCCGTCTGGGCGCTGGTTCCCGACACGCTGGACGAATCGGATGCCCGGCCGTTGCGCCGCGGCGCCTTCCTCACCACGCTCGTCTTGTTCTTCCTGGCCGAAATGGGCGACAAGACCCAGTTCGCCACGGTCGCGCTCGGTGCCCGCTACGAGAGTCTGTTGCTGGTCACCGCCGGCACCACGCTGGGCATGATGGCCGCCAACGTACCCGCCGTGCTGGTGGGCGAACGGCTGGCGCGACGCTTTCCGCTGTCGAAAATGCGCTTTGTCGCCGCGGCGATCTTTGCCCTGTTCGGCGTACTGATCCTGCTTGGCATCGATTTCGGGCTGACGGCCGCAATTGATTGAAAACCAAGCGGCCTGAGTGGTTCAGGCCTTGCCCTTGAGGCGCGCGAGTATCTCCTCGCGCGCTTCGCGCAGGATCGAGTCCCGGTCCAGGCTCTCCACGATCTCGGCCACTACACGCTTGGGGCCGTACTCGCCCCAGCTCTTGCCTTGCGCCAGGTATTTCTCCGCGGCGCGGCCGACCAGCACGGTGGCATACCAAGCCAGCGCGCCCTGGGCGGCGGCGGTCAGGGCGGTGGAAAGCCCGATGCTGGCGATTTTCAGGGCCGAGGCGACCAGGTGCACGCCCCAGATCGCACCCATCAGCGCGGCCAGTTGCGCAGCGATGGTACCGAGCAGCTTTCCGGCCTCCATTCGGGTCAGCGGCAGACCGTAGGTGCGTGACAGATGCATCACCAGGGCCACGTCGAGCGTGGCGGCGGCGAGCAGATCGGCGACGGGCACGGGGTTGAGTGCAACGGCCACGCCCTTGGCCAGGCAGTACATGCGGATGGTGCGGCCGGCGAGTTCCTGCCGGATCGAAGTCAGCCGGCCGCCGATCTCGTCGGAAAGGCGGCCCGCGAACAGCGCCGCGTTGAGCGCGGCCAGGGTTTTTCCTTCCGCTTCGAGGATCGTCAGGATGCGCCCGCGCAGTTCGGAAACATCGATGTCGCGGCGGCGCTCCTCTTCGCGCTCGCTGCCGTCGGCCAGCACCTTGAGTACGCGCTGCGCGGCAGGCTGGGCCATCACCGCGACGACGTTTTCCGGCACCACGATGCCGCGCGCGTGTTCGCGCAGGCGTTCGAGCAGTGCCGCGCGCTGCTCGCTGGTGTAGCGGTCGGCCTTGTTGAGCGCGATCAACAACGGGCGCTGGGTGCGGGCCAACAGGTGCAGTGCGTCGACTTCCACCGAGGTCATGTCGCCATCGACCACGAAGATCACCAGATCGCTGCGTCCGGCCACGTCGAACGCAAGCGCTTCACGCTCCTCGCCGGACAGTTCGTTGATGCCGGGGGTGTCGATCAGGTGCACGCCTTGCGCCAGCGTCTCTTGCCAGGCGCGGTGGCCGGCGGTGACGGTGGTGCCGTGCAGCACGCCCACTTCGAAGACGGGCTCGCCGAGCAGGGCGTTGAGCAGGGCGGATTTGCCGACGCTGACGCGCCCGAACACGGCGATATGGACATGGCCGTGTTCGAGCTTGTCGAGCATCACCTCGATGCGTCCGTAGTCGGCCGCGAGGCTGGCACGGATGGTGCCGGGAATGGACGGATCGTCGAGCAGCACCCGCAGGCTGTCGGCAGCGCGCAGCAGGTGCGAATCACCTGCTTTCGATGCCTCGGCTTCCGGCTTGCGTCGCCGGAAGAAGTGCAACCAGCGATCCGCCCGGCCCATGCGTCGCCTTACCGGGGGCGCAGCGACAGGTGCGTGGTGACGCCGATCTCATGCACGATGGTGGAGGCGTCGGCCCAGTCACCACCGCCCACGTCGAAGGCGATGCGGTTGACGCTGGCCTCGCCATCGAGGGTGGCGCCGTCGGCCGTTTGCGACCAGCGGAATTCCAGTGTCACCGGTTTTTCCACTCCGCGCAGCGAGAGGCTGCCATCGGCGGCGAACTTGCCCTCGCCCAGATCGCGGAACGCGTTCGCGCTGTAGCGCGCCTTGGGGAATTTTCCGACCGAGAAGAAGTCGCTGCCGCGCAGTGTGTCGTCGCGATCGGCGTTGCCGGTGTCGGCGCTGTCGAGCGTGATCTCCACCTCGAAGCGCGAGGCGGCGAGGTCGGCGGGATCGAACGAGATGACAGGGTTGAAGTTCTTGAAGCTGCCGACGAAGGATTCGCCTTCGGCGACGCCGGAGAACTTCAACGAGGATGTCGCAGGGTCGACCTGCCAGTCGGCCGCATGGGCGCCAAAGGCGAACGACAGGCTGGCGGCAAGAATCAGGGTATGAAACTTCATGGAAGCCTCCTTCAAGGGGTTTTTTCGAACGAGGCGGGCAACATCCGCCACAACGTCCGGTCGCGTTGGACCAGATGGTGGAACAATGCGCCGCCGACGTGCATCAGGATCAGCGCGATCAGGAGCCAGGCCCCCCAGGTGTGGAAGTCGTGCGACAGGTCCTTGATCTGCGGATTGGGCGCAACCAGCTTGGGAACGGCGAACCAGCCGAAGAACTTCAGGGCGCGCAGGCCGCTCGCCGAGTCGTAGAGCCAGCCCGAGATCGGCATGGCCAAGGCCAGGAAGTAGATGCCGAAATGGACGAGTTGCGCGATGAGGTTCTGCCATCCGGGTGCCGGTTCGGGCTTCGGAGCACCGGCATACAACCGCCAGCCCAGCCGCACCAGCATCAGGACGAGCACCGTCAGGCCGATCGACTTGTGCAGGTCGTACACCCAGAAATAGCGTGGCGAACGCGGCAGTTCCACCATCACCATGCCAAGGGCCAGCAGCGCCAGGATCAACAGGGCGATGAGCCAGTGCAGCGTCATGCTGGGCCAGTTCCAGTGCTCGTTGGTGTTGCGCAGTGACATGGGATTCCTCGTTGATCTGATGACGGGTGTCAGGTTAACCGCCGAACGGGACGGGAAAAAGCCGATTTGACGCATCGCGGTGTTTCAAGGATTGAAACAATCTTCGGGGATGCGAAGAAAACCGAACGGCGCGACAAGGCTTGCCTGCGACGCCCGTTGCGGCGTGCTTTTCATGCGCGCCCATCTTCATCCTCCGTCGTGTCGTGGTCCGTGTCCTGCGGATGCACAGAATCGGATCGCGGTCCACTGTCATTTGGCGTCCTGCCACGGATCGCCTCGGCCTCGATCAGCAGATGCACGGTGTCATCGACCGCCTTCGGGTAGGCCTTCATGCCCAGCGCGGCGCGGCTCAGGGTGGCCGTGCCGGAAAATCCTGCGGTGCGGCGCATGCCGTTGTAGGGCGAACGGGCAAGACGGTTGAGTTTCATGTCCAGCACCACGGGCACCTCGATGCCGCGCAGCGCGAGGCTGCCGTGCACGCGCGCCTGGTTCTCGCCCAGTGGCTCGATCCGGTGCGAGACGAAACGTGCCTGCGGGTGCCGGGTGGCGTCGAGCCAGTTCCGGCGCAGGATCCTGGCGTTGAATCCTTCATCGCCAAGATCCAGTGTGTGCAGATCGATGCGCACCTCGACCCGGGAAGCCTGCCAGTTGTCCGGATCGAACCACAGCTCGCCCTGCGGCTGCGAGAAGCTGCCCATGACGCTGGAAAACCCGTTGTGACCCACGCGCAACACGATGCGCGTGTGCAGCGGATCGAGCAGATAAAGCGCGGGTTCGGCCAGCGCCGGGCCGACGATGAAAGCCAGCAACAATGCCAGCGCGCGACGATGGAAGAGGGGATTGGGCATCCGGTGCATCCTGAGCCGTTCATGCAGATGCTACGACACCCGGATGGGCGTGATGTGCGGCGCACGGTTCCGGTGGCAAGCGAGTATCCTGTGGGCCGGCTTTGCCATGCGG
>CAZTXX010000021.1:13261-20687 GCA_964617405.1 uncultured Aquimonas sp.
CGGTCAACGCGACAGCTTCGATCTGCCATTGGATCTTGCGCGTGGCACCGCATTCCAGCAGGCCGTGTGGCAGGCCTTGTTGCGCATTCCCCGTGGCGAAACCACGAGCTATGGCGCGTTGGCCGCAGCCATGGGGCGGCCCACCTCGGTACGAGCGGTGGCGGCAGCCGTAGGGCGCAATCCGATCAGCGTCGTTGTTCCCTGTCACCGCGTGCTGGGTGCGGATGGTTCCCTGACCGGCTATGCCGGTGGTCTGGATCGCAAGCAGGCGCTGCTCGACTTGGAACGTCAGGGTCATCCCGGATGAGCCAGTCAACGCGCACGAACCCGTCCGATACGCAGCTCCTTGGCCTGGCGCGCACACTGGGTGAGACCTTGCAGCACGCCAATCTCACCCTGGCCACCGCAGAGAGCTGCACCGGCGGCTGGATTGCCAAGATGGTGACCGACGTGGCGGGTTCCTCGGCCTGGTTCGAGGCCGGCCTGGTGGCCTACAGCTACGAGGCCAAGCAAGCCCTGCTCGGGGTGCGCTCGGAGACGCTTACCCGGCACGGCGCGGTGAGCGAGGAAGTGGCACTGGAAATGGTGTCGGGCGCATTGATCCGCTCCGGTGCCAGCATGGCGGTGGCAGTGACCGGCATCGCCGGCCCCGGTGGCGGCCTGCCCGGCAAGCCGGTGGGTAGTGTCTGGATCGCTTGGACGCGACGCGGCGGCTACCCGCATGCGCGCCTGTTCCATTTCGACGGCGACCGCGAGGCCGTGCGCCGCCAGACCGTGGCCAGCGCGCTCGAAGGCCTGCTCGATCCGCTCCACAACGATCATTGATCCGAGTCCTTTCCCGCGCGTGTGTTGCCGTGCCGGATTGACACGCTGACGCGTTAGCAGTATTACTAACACATGGATCTCACCGACACCCAGCGCAGCCTTCTTGCCCTGATCGCCGAACGCATCGAGGCCGACGGCATTCCGCCGTCCCAGAGCGAACTGGCGCGCGAACTGGGCTTCAAGGGCCTGCGCGCGGTGCAATACCACCTGGAAGCATTGGAAGCGGTCGGCGCGATCGAACGCCTGCCGGGGCGCGCACGTGGCCTGCGCCTGAAGGTACGACCGGCACCGGTGCAGCCATCGCTGACCCTGGACAGTGCGCGCGAGGACGATGTGCTGCGCCTGCCCATCCTCGGACGGGTGGCGGCGGGCGGGCCGATCGGTTCGGGGGCCGACGCCGAGGACGGCCACTCGGTGGGTCTTGATGCGAGCCTGTTCGAACCGATGCCCGATTACCTCCTGCGCGTGGAGGGAGACTCGATGCGCGACGAGGGCATCCTTGATGGCGATCTGGTCGGGGTGCAGCGCGCGAACCAGGCGCGCAACGGGCAGATCGTGGTGGCGCGCCTCGACGAAGAGATCACCATCAAGCGCCTCGAACTTGCGACGCAAGGCATCCGCCTGCTGCCCTGCAATGCCGACTACGCGCCGATCGAAGTGCCCGGTGACGCCGATTTCGCCATCGAAGGCCTCTATTGCGGTCTGCTGCGGCCGAACCGCGCGGTGCGCCGATGAATCGTGCGCGCAAATGCGGTGTTTTCCTAGGCACAGGCACGGTGTTCGGCGATGCCGCAGCCTGTGGCATCGCGGCATATTTTCCCTTGCCGGGGCTCGTCTCAGGTTTTGAGACGGTGCCCCGCTAGGCTCTCCACATTCTCCACATCCAACCGAGGACCCACCATGGACGACAACAAGAAGCGCGCGCTCTCCGCCGCCCTGTCACAGATCGAAAAGCAGTTCGGCAAGGGCGCGGTGATGCGCATGGGCGACAAGGTCGCCGAAGCGGTCGACGTGGTCAGCACCGGCTCGCTGATGCTCGATATCGCGCTGGGCATCGGCGGCCTGCCCAAGGGGCGCGTGGTCGAGGTGTACGGCCCGGAATCTTCCGGCAAGACCACGCTCACCCTGCAGGCCATCGCACAATGCCAGAAGGCCGGTGGCACCTGCGCCTTCATCGACGCCGAGCACGCGCTGGATCCGATCTATGCGCAGAAACTCGGCGTGAACCTGGAAGAGCTCTATCTCTCCCAACCCGATACCGGCGAGCAGGCCCTGGAAATCGCCGACATGCTGGTGCGCTCCAACGCCGTGGACATGGTCGTCATCGACTCGGTCGCCGCGCTCACGCCGCGGGCTGAAATCGAGGGCGACATGGGTGACCAGTTGCCCGGCCTGCAGGCGCGCCTGATGAGCCAGGCGCTGCGCAAGCTCACCGGCAACATCAAGCGTTCCAACTGCCTGGTCATCTTTATCAACCAGTTGCGCATGAAGATCGGCGTGATGATGCCCGGCCAGAGCCCGGAGGTGACAACCGGCGGCAATGCGCTCAAGTTCTACGCCTCGGTGCGCCTGGACATCCGCCGTATCGGCGCGGTGAAGAAAGGCGACGAGATCATCGGCAATCAGACCAAGATCAAGGTCGTCAAGAACAAGATGGCGCCGCCCTTCAAGCAGATCGTCACCGAAATCCTCTACGGCGAAGGAATCAGCCGCGAGGGCGAGCTCATCGAGATGGGCGTGGAAGCCAAGCTGGTGGACAAGGCCGGCGCCTGGTACAGCATGGGCGATACCCGCATCGGCCAGGGCAAGGACAACGCCCGTCAATACCTGCGCGAAAACCCGACGGTGGCCGCCGAACTTGAAGCCCGGCTGCGTGAAAGGTATGTGCCCGAGCTGGCAGCAGGGGGCGATGGCGATGAAGCCGCTGAACTCGAAGAAGCGTGAGCAGACGCACGCCGATCACGTCGGGTAGCGCAAAGGGTGCACAGATCGTGCGCGCTTCCAGCCTGCTGGAGGCGGCGCCCTCAAAGCCTGAGCGCGTCGCCGCCGCAGCACCCGATGCGGATGCTGCAACGGCTTCGCCCGAAACACCGTCGTCGGCTCACTGCCGCGCAAAGCCCGACCCTGATCCGCGCCGCAAGGCCTTGGAGCTTCTCGTTCGGCGTGAACACTCGCAGCGCGAGCTGACACGCAAACTGGTCGGTCGCGGATTCAGCGCGGGCGAGGCCGAAGCCGCTGTCGGCGAAATGGCTGAACGCGGCTGGCAAGATGACGGTCGATACGCCGAAGTCCTGGCGCGCAACCGTGCAAACAACGGCTTCGGGCCCGTGCGCATCCGCGCCGAGTTGCGTACCCACGGGCTGGACGAGAGGCTGGTCGATGCGGCGCTCGAGGCCTGCGAAATGGACTGGGGTCAATCCGCGCGGGAGCAGTTGCAAAAGCGTTTCGGCAACCAGCCCGCAGTTGCGCGGCAGGAAGTGGCGCGTCGTGGCGCCTTTTTGCAGCGCCGTGGCTTCGGTCTGGACGATATCCGAAGAGCGCTGTCGCAGGATTTTGGCGACGACTGAAGGTTGTCGACGGGCATCGGGTCACCCGAGAGGAGGGTGGTTTCAGGCGATCGCGTCGGGGCGTGGATGTCGTTTCGCAAGCAGCCGCGCCCGAATTGCAGGATAATGCCGAAAAGCCGGGGTCGCCTCCGGCTTTTTTCGCGTCCCGACCGCGTGTTTGTCCATGTTCCACACGGCGCAAAGCTGCCCGATGTAGCCTGCCGCCAAGCATGGTGCGGGTGTGCGGGTGGGACAACTTGTTTTCCTGCGATTCGTCTCCCGATGAGCGGTCGCATAGACATGAAGGAGTAGGGCAATGGGTCAGTCGGTTGTGGTGTTGGGCGCCCAGTGGGGCGATGAGGGCAAGGGCAAGATCGTCGATCTGCTCACCGAGAAGGTTGGAGCGGTCGCGCGCTTCCAGGGTGGGCACAATGCCGGCCATACCCTGGTGATCGGCGGCAAGAAGACGGTGCTGCACCTGATTCCCTCAGGCATCCTGCGCGAGGGCGTGCTGTGCCTGATCGGCAACGGCGTGGTGCTTTCACCGGCCGCCTTGCGCAAGGAGGTCGACGAGCTCGAAGCCGAGGGTGTCGACGTGCGCTCGCGCCTCAAGATCAGCCCCGCCACCCCGCTGATCATGCCGTACCACATCGCGCTGGATCAGGCGCGCGAGAAGGCCGCCGGTGGCAAGGCTATCGGCACCACCGGGCG
This sequence comes from uncultured Aquimonas sp., assembly GCA_964617405.1. Taxonomy (GTDB): domain Bacteria; phylum Pseudomonadota; class Gammaproteobacteria; order Xanthomonadales; family Xanthomonadaceae; genus Denitratimonas. The sequence goes on from CAZTXX010000021.1 coordinate 17,344, forward strand.
TGGCATCGGCCCGGCCTACGAGGACAAGGTCGCCCGTCGCGGTATTCGTGTGGCCGATCTGCACTATCCCGGTGAACTGGCGGAAAACCTGCGCGGCGCACTCGATTACCACAACTTCGTGCTGACGAAGTACCTCGGCGCCGAAGCGGTCGATTACCAGGCGACACTCGACGAGGCGCTGGCGTTCGCCGACTACGTCGAGCCGATGAAGTCCGACGTGGCAGGTCTTTTGCATCAGCTGCGTCGCGAGGGCAAGCGCGTGCTGTTCGAAGGTGCGCAGGGCGCCTTGCTCGATATCGATCACGGCACCTATCCCTACGTCACCAGTTCCAACACCACGGTGGGCGGCGCCTTGGCCGGGACCGGCGTGGGCGCGCAGTCGATCGACTACGTGCTCGGCATCGCCAAGGCCTATGCCACGCGCGTGGGCGGTGGGCCGTTCCCGACCGAATTGCTCGATGAGGTGGGTGAGGATATCCGCCGACGCGGTGCCGAGTTCGGTGCCTCCACCGGGCGCCCGCGCCGTTGCGGCTGGATCGATATCGTGGCGCTCAAGCGTGCGGTGGCGATCAACGGCATCACCGGCCTGTGCGTCACCAAGCTCGACGTGCTGGATGGTCTGCCGAGCCTGAAGATGTGCATCGCCTACAAGTACCGGGGCAAGACCACCGAATACGCGCCGCTCGATGCCGCCGGCTGGGACGAGTGCGAGCCCGAGTACCTGGAGTTCCCCGGCTGGAACGAATCCACCCACAACATCACCGAGTGGGACAAGCTGCCGCCCGCCGCCCGTGCCTATTTGCGCGCGCTGGAGGAGCTGGTCGGCTGTCCGCTGGCGATGGTGTCCACAGGTCCCGATCGCGACGCCAACATCGTCCTGCGCGATCCGTTTGCCTGAGCCTTGTACGCGCCACCTCTGCCTGTGCATGGGATGGGCGCGCCGGATGGTGACAGTGCCATGGCGAGCACCTTGGCACTGTCGCCGTCTGCCAACCGGTTCAGTTGCGGCGCTTTACGGGCAGGCCGGCGGCGGCCCATGCAGCCATGCCGCCGGAGACATTCACGTAGCGGCACGCGCTGTTGCCGGAAAGACGGTTCTGGGCCAGACGTGAGCGCATGCCACTGGCGCAGATCAGCAACACTTCCCGGGTTTCGGGGGCCAGCTTGAGGGTACGGCAGAGGCTGGCGTGATCCCCCTGGATGTCGGTCACCGGCAGGTGCAAGGCTTGTGGGGCGTGGCCATGGGTGAATTCCTGCGTCCCACGCACGTCCACCAGCACGGCGCCGGCATTGATGCGGCGCACGGCCTCATGCACATCGACCTGTTCACCGCCCATGCCAAACAGTGTCTTGATGAACGCGATCATGAAAGTGGTTCCAAAGGTGCGCAATAGATGCCGTGCAAGGTCTGGATGATGCGCAGTGCCGGACCGTCGGCGATCGAATAGATGATGTTTTGCGCCTCGCGGCGCGTATCGACCAGGGATTCCTCGCGCAGCACCGCCAGGTGTTGGGAGAGCGCGGACTGGCTCAGGTCGAGCATGGCATTGAGTTCGCCGACCGAGCGTTCCCCCTCAGCCAGCAGGCACAGGATCAGCAGGCGTTTCTCGTTGGCCAGCGCCTTGAGCAGACGCGCCGCGGAATCGGCATGATCCCGCATCGCGGCCGGGTCCATGATTTCAGCTTCGGGCAGGGTGGTGACCACCTCAGGCTCCCTCGATGGGCAGTCCGGCCTCGCGCCAGGCCGTGAAGCCCCCGCTCAGGCATTCCACGTGCTCGAATCCCAGCCGCTGCAGGCTATCGGTGGCCAGCGCCGCGCGCCCTCCGCCGAGGCAGTACACGACCAGATGACGCGTGCGGTCGGCCAGGCTCGGGCTGGCGCGGCAGGCCAGGGCCGGGTGCGCCTCGATCGCGAACTCCAGGATGCCGCGCGGCAGGTTGACGGCGCCGGGCAGATGCCCGCTGGAAAATTCGCCCGGCTCGCGCACGTCGATCAGGATCGCGGCACCATCCAGGGCGCGCAGCGCCTCAACGTCGATTTGCCGGATCCGGCTGCAGGCGTCGGCAACCAGGTCGTTGGCGGTGATGCTCATTTCAGATTCTCCTGAATTAGTTGACACTAATATTAGGTGCGGCTAATCTAACGCTGTCGCCGCCTGTTGTCCAGACCTGAAGCGGCGCAATCAGAATCCAGAGGGAGAAGCGAGATGGCAAAGATCGTGGTGCTGGGATCGGGGATCGGGGGCATGAGCGCGGCATACGAGCTGCGCGCCCTGCTGGGCAAGGAACATTCCATTCAGGTGATTGGCGACGGTGACCGTTTCGCCTTCACTCCGTCCAACCCCTGGGTGGCGGTCGGCTGGCGCAAGCCCGACGACATCACCATAGACGCTGGAGCCGCGCTGACGCGCAAGGGCATCGGATTCAACGGTGCCGGCGCGGCGCGCGTGTACCCGCAGGAAAACCGCGTGGAGCTGCGCGATGGGGCCAGCCTGAATTACGACTACCTGGTGGTGGCGACTGGCCCCCGTCTGGCCTTCGACGAGGTACCGGGTCTGGGGCCGGAAGGCGGCTACACCCAGTCGATCTGCACCACGCCGCACTCGGAAACGGCCTGGGACGCCTACCAGCGCTTCCTCGAACACCCCGGCCCGATCGTGGTCGGAGCCGCCGCTGGAGCCAGCTGCTTCGGCCCGGCCTACGAGTTCGCCATGATCGTCGACCGCGACCTGCGCAAGCGCAAGCTGCGTGACAGGGTGCCGATGACCTACGTTTCCCCGGAGCCCTACTTGGGCCATATGGGCCTGGGCGGCGTGGGCGACTCCAAGAGCCTGATGGAGAGCGAGTTCCGCCAGCGCGACGTGCGCTGGATCGTCAACGCCAAGGTCGCCGATGTGCGCGATGGCGAAATGGACGTGGTGGAGATGGACGAGGCCGGCCAGCCGAAGAAGACCCACACCCTGCCGTTCGCCTACTCGATGATCCTGCCGGCCTTCACCGGCGTGGACGCCATTCGCCAGAGCGAAGGCCTGGGCAACCCGCGCGGTTTCACCCCGATCGACAGGTTCCAGCGCCACCCGCAGTTCGGCAACGTGTATTCGATCGGCGTCTGCGTGGCGATCGCCCCGCCCGAGCCGACCCCGGTGCCCACCGGCGTGCCCAAGACCGGTTTCATGATCGAATCGATGGTCACCGCCGTGGCCGAGAACATCAAGGCGGACCTGGAGGGCCGGCCGGTCGAGGTGGTTCCCACCTGGAACGCGATCTGCCTGGCCGACATGGGCAACACCGGCGCCGCCTTCGTGGCGCTGCCGCAGATGCCGCCGCGCAACGTGACCTGGGCC
>CAZTXX010000022.1:0-11106 GCA_964617405.1 uncultured Aquimonas sp.
ATATCGGATCGCTACCCCACCCTGATCGTGGCAGCCGGCTATGCGTTCGCGATCTGGGGTCCCATCTTCTTGCTTGATGCCGCGTTCGGTATCGCGCAGATGCGCGTGCAGCAACCGGGCGCGCGCCTGCAGCGGATCCGTGTGCTCACGGCGACAGGCTTTGCCCTGACCTCGCTGTGGATGATCGTGTTCACCCTGCAGTGGTTCTGGCTGGCGCTGGCGATCATCTGGGCCAGCCTGGCCTGCATCCTCGGTGCGGCTTGGCTGGCCTCGGATACGCTGCGCCATCGGCGCGGGCCATGGTGGCAATGGCTGCCACTGTCGCTGCACGCCGGCTGGGTATCGCTGGCGGTGTTCCTCAATTTGGCACAGGTGGTGGTGGCGTTCGAGCTGCTCTCGGTCGAGCGGATGTTGCCGTGGACGCTGGTGCTTTTCACCCTCGCCGGATTCCTGGTGTTGACCGTGACCGTGAAACTGCGCGGCAACCCGTGGTATGCGCTCGCGGCGGTCTGGGGCCTGGTGGGGGTGCACGCCAAGCAGCAGGCCGCAGCACTGCCCGGTGCGGGGACTGCGGCCAGCGTGGCGTTGGCGCTTTCGATTCTGGTGGCAGCGACTGCGCTGACGTGCCGTGTACGCCACCTGCGTGGCACACCGGAGCGATGACCTGCCTGCGGCTGCTCCTTGGAGATCCGCTGAACCCGCAACACCCTTGATTAGACGCCGTCCCGAGCGATGCCTTGTGCTGAGGTTTCCTCGAACGCAATGCGCAGCGATTGGCCAGCAACCCGAGAATGACCATGCCCTATCGTCAGCTGGCGAAACTGCCAGCGGAGCAGCGGGACGCGCTGACTGCCCGCGCGGCCCAGATCCTGGACGGTCTCGACGCACTTTGATGCGTCCGGCATCCAAACCAGTAGCACGCACGTACACCAGTACATATGCGACAGCTCGACTCTACCAGCGAGCCCGCGCCTGCTACCCATAGACGAGCCGATCCCATGTCCCAAGCCGTATCGCTTCCGTGCAAGAGCGCGATTGCCCCCTCCGAGCAAGTGCGCGAGCGCCTGCGCAGTGCAGGCATCCGCTTCCACGCCAACGACAACATCGCCGATTTCATTCGCGAAGGAGAGCTGGAAGCCATCGAAGCCGAGGTTGCCACCAAGGCCGAGGAGATGCTGCGCGCTCTGGTCATCGACACCGATAGCGACCACAACACCCGCGAGACCGGTCGCCGCCTGGCCAGGATGTTCGTGCGCGAACTGTTCGCAGGCCGCTACCAGTCTCCGCCTGCCGTCACCGAATTCCCGAATGTCGAACGCCTGAACGAGCTGATGATCGTCGGCCCGCTGCGCGTTCGCAGCGCATGTTCGCATCACCTGTGTCCGATCATGGGCCGGGTGTGGGTGGGCGTGTTGCCGGATGCCGACTCCAACCTGATTGGCCTGTCCAAATATGCGCGTCTGATCGACTGGATCATGAGTCGCCCGCAAATTCAGGAAGAGGCCGTCAGCCAGATCGCCAACCTGCTGGAAAAGCGACTCCGGCCCGAAGGTATCGCAGTAGTCATGGAGGCCGACCACTACTGCATGCACTGGCGCGGCGTGAAGGACGACGAGTCGAAAATGCTCAACAGCGTGATGCGCGGACGCTTTCTTGAAGATGCCTCGCTGCGCAAGGAGTTTTTGTCGCTGCGCCATCGCGGATGATCGGCGGCGGGCTTCAGATCGCCAGATCCGCACCAAAGCTTGCGGATCTTTACGTTGCCTGCAGCAATCATCCAGTTGCAGGAAAAAGCGCACGCGGCAAGGAGCGATCCACACACGCACGAAACACGTCAGGAACCGGGCAAACGGTGGAGCCACGCTGCGGTCTCGAAGTGGTTTCCAGCGTCTGCTGAAAATCACGATAGGGACTCATCTACTGCCGGCTACAGGCCCACCATCGGCTGCAACTTTCTCGCCAGCCAGCTGCGGAAGCGCAGCGGACCGTCCAGCGCGGCGACGCAGATGCAGGGCACACCGGGAGAAGTCACCGGCCGGTGCTCGATCTCGCTGTCCAGGTCGGCCATGTCTCCAGGGCCGAAGTGCCCCAGCTCGTCGTCATAAGCACCCTTCAAGATCTGCGTCAGCTCACTTCCCTCATGGCTGTGCAGGGGCATGCTCTTGCCCGGCGCAATCTTCAGCAGGATGAGCGTATCCCCGCTGCGCCGGGGCGCACGGATCATGTGAACGCCGGGAACCACCCAGCGCCAGCGCAGGGCTTTCCAGCTCCTGCCGAAATAAGGCTGCAGCGGGCGCGGCAGCGCATCGACGGAGCGCGAGCCGATTTCCGCATCGGCAACCTCGGCTGGCGCGACGACGCGAGTTGGCTGCCGCAGCCGAGAAAGCATGTCTTCGCGTAGCTGATCTGCACGGCCAGAGGAGCAGGCCACCGGTTGCTGCTGCTGCAAAAGCGCGCCGCCAATATGTTCGGCATGCGCCAGGCGACGACGACAGTGGCTGCAAACTTCCAGGTGGGTGTCCGCCACCGCCGCCATTTCCGGCGAGAGCGCGCCGGCAGCGCGGCTGACCAGGGTGGCAGGATCAAGATGGTGGCGCGGTGTCATTCGACCTCCTGCACGTCAGCCTGCAGACGCAGGAATGCTCGTCGGATGGACGATTTCACGGTGCCCAGCGGCATACCCAGTTCCTCGGCAATTTCCTGATGGGATTTGGCTTCGAAGTAAGACATGCGAATCAGCCGAGCCTGGAGCGCTGGCAGGCGCTCGATCCGTTCGCTCAAGTCGGCGTGAGCGGCATGGCTTTCCGCGGAGGAAAACCGGGGATCTTCGGCTTCGTTCATCAACTCGAGTTCAGCCTCGACGTCCACCGCAACCCAATGGTTCTCGCGTCGGATCCGGTCAATATGCAGGTTGCGGGCAATCCGGAATAGCCAGGTGGAGAGCGTGCTGCGCCCGGCGTCATAGCTTGCGGCCCGCTGCCACAGACGCAACATGGCCTCCTGCGCCAGCTCCTCCGCCACGGCCTCGATGGCCCCGAGGCCTCGCAGGTACAGGCGCACCCGCGGCGCGAAGTGATCGTAGATGCGAATGAAACATTCCTGATCGCGCTGGCGCGCGACCGCTCGCATCTGCACAGGCCAGTAGTCCGGATCACCGAGATTGGCTTCGACAACTGACATGGATCTGATCGCCTCGAAAGGCGACAGGTCTCCAAGTTGGGAGTGGATGCGCATGGTAGGACAGATGCAAGTCTGGTGTCTGACGGCCCCCCATACGCAAGAAGTAGGCCGCTGGATGCAATGACATGTCTGGAGGCGTTGTTGCATCCAATCAGCGGAATGTCACGTAGATGAGACGTCCGCCTTGGAACCTGAAGATGCTCTCGAAGCCCCCAGCCCCCAAGCCTCGCCTGTCCGCAAAGGAGGGACGCAGCCATCGCGTCCGGCAGTGGTTTGACAGTTCGGTCACTCCTGAAGTCCCCAGACATGAGTTGGATCGGGTGGATTGGCTGCGCGTGCTGCCGTTCGTGCTCATGCACATCGGCTGCGCCGCGGTCTTCTGGGTGGGCTTTTCGCCCGCTGCGCTGGCGGTGGCGGTGGCGCTTTACGCGCTGCGGATGTTCGCCATCACCGCGTTCTATCACCGCTATTTTTCCCACCGCAGCTTTCGCACCTCGCGCGCGCTGCAGTTCGCCTTCGCGCTGATCGGCGCCGCCAGCGTGCAACGCGGGCCGCTGTGGTGGGCAGCACACCATCGCCATCACCATCGTCATTCGGACTCGGTCGAGGACCTGCATTCACCCCGCCACGGGTTTCTCCGGAGCCACATGGGCTGGTTCATGACCCGGCGGGCATTCGCCACCGATTTGACGAAGGTCCGCGACCTGGCGCGCTTCCCGGAGCTGCGCTGGCTGGATCGCTACGATGCGGCCGTGCCCGCCGCAATGGCGGTGGGCTTGTACCTGCTCGGCGCAGCCCTTGGGCGCTGGTGGCCCGAGCTGGGCACCAGCGGGCTGCAGATGCTGGTGTGGGGATTCTTCATATCCACGGTGGCGCTTTTTCATGCCACGGTAACGATCAATTCACTGGCGCATCGCTTCGGCAACCGACGCTTTCCTACCGCCGACGACAGCCGCAACAATCTGTGGCTGGCGCTCCTGACTTTCGGCGAGGGTTGGCACAACAACCACCACTTCTACGCCAGCAGCGCGCGCCAAGGGTTCCGCTGGTGGGAGGTCGACATCACCTGGTATGCGCTGCGGCTGATGGCGTCGATGGGCTTGGTCTCCGACCTCAAGCCGGTACCCGAATGGGTCCTGGCCAAGGCGGAGCGCTGACATGCGGATCGCGGTGGTCGGCAGCGGTATTTCCGGTCTGGTCAGCGCCTGGCTGCTGTCGCAGACGCACGAAGTGGTCCTGTTCGAGGCCAATGAGTATTTCGGCGGTCACACCCACACCCACGCGATTGAGCAGGCCGGCCAGTCGTATCAAGTGGATACCGGCTTCATCGTCCACAACCCGGTGCATTACCCGCTGCTGACGCGCCTGTTCGATACGCTGGGCGTGGCAACGCAGCCCACGAGGATGAGTTTTGCGGTGCACAACGCGCGCACCGGCCTCGAGTACAACGCCACGTCGCTGAACTCCCTGTTCTGTCAGCGCCGCAATCTCCTTTCACCCCAATTTTTCGGCATGGTGGGCGACCTCCTGCGCTTCTACCGGCAGGCCCCGGAGCTGCTGCTCGGCGAGGGCACGGGGCCGGGGATCGGCGCCTGGCTGGAGGAAAACAACTACGGCGCGGCCTTCCGCGACGACCATCTGGTGCCGATGGCCTCGGCGCTGTGGTCCTCTCCGCCGGAACAGATCCTGCGCTTCCCGGTGCGCTATCTGGTCCAGTTCATGGCCAATCACCAGATGCTGCAGATAAGCGGCCGCCCCGAATGGCGGGTGGTGACCGGCGGCTCCTCCCGCTACGTGGACGCGCTGCGCGCCCGCTGGCACGTGCAGGAAAGAGCGCAGTGCCCGGTGCAGGCGGTCCACCGGGACAACACCGGTGTGCTCGTGGATTCACCCGCGGGCCGCGAGCGTTTTGATCGCATCGTCCTGGCCTGCCACAGCGATCAGGCACTGGCCCTGCTGGCGGACGCCAGCGACGACGAGCGCGACGTCTTGGGCGTGATTGGCTACCAGCCCAACGAGGTGGTCCTGCATACCGACGCCAGCCTGCTGCCCCCCAGTCGCAAGGCGTGGGCGGCCTGGAACGCGTACGTGCCAGATGCGCCGCACGCGCCCTGCACGGTCAGCTACTGGATGAACCTCCTGCAGAACCTGCGCTCGCCCGAGCCTTTCGTGGTGACGCTGAACCGCAGCGAGGCGATCGATCCGGACAAGGTGTTGCGTCGCATGCAGTATCACCACCCGATCTACAGCACGCTGTCGGTAGCCGCCCAGCGCCGAAAAAACCGCATCCAAGGGGTCCGTCACACCTGGTTTGCCGGCGCCTACTGGGGCTGGGGTTTTCACGAGGACGGCATGCGCAGCGCGGTCGAAGTGGCGGCCGGGCTGGGAGTGCGTTGGTCATGAGCCCGGTGCTGCATAGCGCGGTGTACGAAGGCAGCGTACGGCATCGCCGCCATGCGCCCCAGCCGCACGCCTTCACCTACAAGATGGCTCAGCTGTACCTGGATCTCGATGAAATCGACGCGGTGTTCGGCGGACGCTGGCTGTGGTCGAGCGCGCGCCGCAACCTGGCTGAATTCCGCCGCAGCGATTTCCTCGGCGCGCCGGACCGACCGCTCAAGGAAGCGGTGAAGGATCGCGTCGAAGCGGCGACGGGCGAGCGTCCCGCCGGTCCCGTGCGGCTGTTGGCGCATCTGCGCTACGCCGGGGTCATCTTCAATCCGGTCAGTTTCTATTACTGCTTCGAGGCGGACGGCGAAACCCTCCACAGCATCCTCGCTGAGATCACCAACACGCCCTGGCTGGAGCGTCACGCCTACGTGTTGCCGGCAGCCGGTGCACGCGGCAGCCAGCGAATGCTGCGCTGGGACTTCGACAAGACGTTCCACGTATCCCCATTCGTGGGCATGGCGCGCCGCTACGACTGGCGTTTCACCCCGCCCGGTGAAGCCCTGCACGTAAACATGACGGTGCTGGGCGACAGCGGCCGTGAATTCTCCGCGCACCTGCAGCTGCACCGGCGACCCATCAGCGCCGCGTCATTGGCGCGCGTGCTGTGGCGCTATCCGCTGATGACGGCACAGGTGGTCGGCGCCATCTACTGGCATGCCCTCCGGCTGTGGCTCAAACGCACCCCCTTCCATGACCACCCGAACTCGACCGGAGACTCCCCTTGACCGCCATGCTCCAGACCGCGCCGGCAGCTGCGTTCGGCGCCTTCGATCGCTTTCTCCGCCAGCGCCTGCTGCGCTCCCTCACCGGCTTTGGCCACGGTCAGCTGACGCTGCGCGATGCCTTGGAGACGGTCACGTTCGGCGATGCGGCCGATGGACCTGCGGTACTCATCGAGGTGCTTGACCCGGGCTTTTACCGCGCGCTCGCGACGAACGGCAGCGTCGGCGCCGGCGAGGCCTACATGGATGGCCTGTGGCGCTGCAGCGACCTGGTTGAATTGGTGCAACTGCTGGTGCGCAACCGGGATCTTCTGGACGGCATGGAGACCGGCGGCGCGAGGTTGGGCGGGTTGGCGATGAAGGCATTGCACGCGCTGCGCCGCAACACCCGCCTCGGCAGCCGGCGCAATATCGCCGCGCACTACGACCTGGGCAATGATTTTTTCCGCCTGTTCCTGTCCAGCGACCTGATGTACTCCTCGGCGTATTGGAGCGGCGCTGACGACACCCTGGATGCGGCCTCGACCCGCAAACTGGACCTGATCTGCCGCAAGCTGGCGCTGGCGCCCGGCGATCACGTGCTGGAAATCGGCACCGGCTGGGGCGGCTTCGCCCTGCACGCGGCCCAGCACTACGGCTGCCGCGTCACCACCACCACGATTTCCCGTGAGCAACACGATCTTGCCGCTGCACGTATCCAGCGCGCCGGGCTGGACGGGAGTGTGACCCTGCTGCAATCCGACTATCGCGACCTCACCGGCCAGTACGACAAGCTCGTCTCGATCGAGATGATCGAGGCCGTCGGCGCGAATTTCCAGGACAGCTACTTCGCACAGATCGGCCGTCTGCTGAAGCCCGACGGTTTGGCCCTGCTGCAAGCCATCACCATCGAGGACCATCGCTATCTGCAGGCGCTGACATCGGTGGACTTCATCAAGCGCCACGTATTTCCGGGCTGCTTCATTCCCTCGGTCAGTGCGATGCTGGCGTCCAAGACCCGCAGCAGCGATCTGGCGCTGGTAGGGCTTGAGGATTTTGGTTCTTCTTACGCGCGGACCCTGCGGGCGTGGCGCGAACGCTTCCTCGCCCACCTGCCGCAGGTGCGGGCACAGGGCTTCGATGAGCGCTTCATCCGCCTGTGGGAGTTCTACCTCGCCTACTGCGAGGGTGGCTTCCGCGAACGCTCCATCGGCGTTGCGCATCTTGTGATGGCCAAACCCGGCTGGCGCCCACCGGGATCGGAGGCCGGATGAACTTCTGGTTGACCTTGCTGGGGTATCAGGCCACCTGGTTTTTGGCGGTCATCGGCGCCAGCCACGGCCTGTGGTGGCCGGGCGTGGTTGCCGCAGGAGCCTTCACGCTATGGCGCATGGCGGTTTCGACACGGCGGGCGCTGGAAAGCCGGCTGGCGCTCGCGGGGCTGGCCATCGGCCTGGTGCTGGAAAACCTTTGGGTAGGCACCGGGCTGTTGAGCTACGCCACGGCGTGGCCGTGGGCCGGATCGCCGGCGTGGATCCTTGCCCTGTGGTGGGCATTTGCCCTGGTCGTTGTGCCGCTCCTGGGCTACCTGCACCGGCGTCTGTGGCTGGCGGCAATGTTCGGTGCCATCGGCGGCCCGCTGGCTTACTTCGCCGCGGCACGCGGATGGGGTGTGGTGCAGTTCGCCGAGCCCGTCTGGCAAGGCGCAATGGCGCTTGCGGCTGGCTGGGCGGTTGCGACCCCACTGCTGGCATGGCTGGCTCGCCGGGGCCTGGAATTAGAATCGAAAGGAACAACCGCATGAAGTCACTTTCCCTGTTGCCGTGGATCTGGCTGCTGGCCTCAATCGTGATGACCTTGGGTTGGCAGTGGCAGCGCCGGCGCAACAATGCCGGGATCGTTGACGCGCTCTGGGCCACCGGCCTGGCAGGCTCAGCGCTGCTGCTGGCCATCGCGGGCGACGGCGCGCTGCCGGCGCGTCTGCTGATAGGGATGCTGGCAACCGCCTGGGCACTACGCCTCGCGCTGCACCTGTGGGCGCGCGTGCGCAGCGAGCCCGAAGACGGGCGCTATCGCGCCTTGCGCGAGCGCTGGCGTGGCGATCAGCTCAAGTTCTTTGGTTTTTTCCAGTTCCAGGCGCTGCTGGTGGTGTTGTTCTCGCTGCCACTTCTTGCGGCGGCGGGGCATCCGGCCCCCTCGTCGTGGCAGCTGGCGGTGGCGGTATCGATCTGGCTGGTGTCGATCGCTGGCGAATCCCTGGCCGACGCGCAGCTGGCGCGCTTCCGCGCCGATCCGGGCAACCACGGAAAGACCTGCCGCGCCGGACTGTGGCGGTATTCGCGCCATCCCAACTACTTCTTCGAATGGCTGCACTGGTGTGCCTACGCGGTGGCCGCCATCGGCGCACCGTTGGCCTGGCTGGCCTGGCTGGGGCCGGTGGTGATGTACCTGTTCCTGCGCTACATCAGCGGCATTCCTTTCACCGAGCAACAGGCGCTGCGCTCGCGCGGCGACGACTACCGCGACTACCAGCGCCGCACGCCGATGCTGTTTCCGTGGTTCCCCAAACCCCCATCGCCGCCGCAAGGAGCACGCACACCATGACCAGCGCTACGTTTGACATCAAGGAATTGGCGCGTGACCGCCCCGCACCGGGCGTGCTGGGTTTGGCCGAGCGCGGACTGCTGCCCGAGGCCGTGATCCGCGCCGGTATCCGCCGTCTGTGCGCGCAGCGGCTTGCGCAGGAGCGTGCGGGTGGGGTGGCCGCGCAGTCGGCGCGCAGGCAAACGCTGCTCGCAGCGTTGCGGGAAAGCCCCGTCGCCATCGAGACCGAGGCCGCCAATGCGCAGCACTACGAGCTTCCGTCGGCGTTCTTCACCCATTGCCTGGGCCCGCGGCTCAAGTACTCCAGCTGCTACTACCCGGGCGGCACCGAGACCCTGGCGGAAGCCGAAGAGGCGATGCTGGCGCTGTACTGCGAGCGCGCCGGCCTTGCCGATGGCCAGGACATCCTTGAGCTCGGCTGCGGTTGGGGCTCGCTGACACTGTGGATGGCCGAGCGCTACCCGCAGGCGCGCATCACCGCGGTGTCCAATTCCAACGGCCAACGGGGCTTTATCGAAGCCCGCTGCCGCGAGCGGGGATTCAACAACGTGTGCGTGCTCACGCGCGACGTGAGCACCCTGGACCTGCCTGCCGACGCGTTCGATCGCTGCGTCTCGGTCGAGATGTTCGAACACATGCGCAATTACGACAGCCTGCTGGCACGGATCAGCGGCTGGCTGCGTCCGGGCGGACAGTTGTTCGTGCACATCTTTGCGCATCGCGCCCTGCTGTATCCGTTCGAGACGAACGGCGCGGACAATTGGATGGGACGGCACTTCTTCACCGGTGGTCTGATGCCGGCGGCGGATACCCTGCTGCACTTCCAGGGCGCACTGGGGATCCGCCAGCAGTGGCTGCTAGACGGCAGCCATTACGAAAAGACCGCCAACCACTGGCTGCAGCGGCAAGACGCGCATCGCCACGAGGTGATGACGATCCTGCGTGAGGCCTACGGCGACGCCGCGGGCTTGTGGTTCCAGCGCTGGCGGATGTTCTGGATGGCGTGCGCGGAGTTGTTCGGCTATGCCGGTGGGCAAGAATGGCTGGTAGCGCACTACCTGTTCGAGCGACGCTGATCGGAACAACAACGATGCTCGGTCGGCTACGCGTCGCCTTCTTCACCCTGCTGCTGAGCGGACCGGCGTCCGCAGACCTGCCTGCCATCCCTGCGGTGCCGCACGTCGACTTGGCGCGCTTCATGGGCACCTGGTATCTGGTAGGCGGCTTGCCCACCCGTTACGAACGGCAAGCGTGGAATGCGGTGGAAACCTACACCTTGCTGCGCGACGGCAGGATCCAGACCACACTCGCCTTCAATCAGGGGAGGACGGATGGTCCGCGCAAGTTCATTGAAGCTCCTGCGCAGGTCCGCCCCGGAACCGGCAATGCGATCTGGGACGTGCGCGTGTTTGGGCCGGTGAAGGCGCAGTACGTGGTGGCCTGGCTCAGCGACGACTACAGCATGATGCTGGTGGCACGAGACGCCCGCGACTACGCCTGGTTGTTCTCCCGCTGTCCCAACGTGCCGTCTGCCGACATGGAGCGCGCCCGCGAGCATCTGCGCGGCTGGGGTTACGATCTCTCCGCATGGCGCACCGTCCCGCATGCTGACGATCCATGCGGCGGCGCCGGGCTGGCGCCACCGTCCCCGGAATAACCCCGCGTTTTTCGCCGCTCTCGACCCTCCGCCGACGCCGGGCATGCGAACCTGTTGCCCTGGCACAGACGCAGTCTTCGGCTCACCCTCGACAAGGATGCGCGCCGCAATGTCCACGGCCCTGGTGCTATTTCGCAACGATCTTCGACTGGCAGACAATCCGGCGTTGGCCGCCGCTTGTGCTGCCCATGAGAACGTGATCCCGGTTTATCTCCACGAGACCGAGACCGGAGCCACCGACCCTGCGGCAGTCGAAAAGACCACGTGGCGGCCTGGCGCGGCCAGCCAATGGTGGCTGCATCACAGCCTGAACGCTTTGGATCGCAGCCTGCGCGAGCAAGGCGGCAGCTTGCACATTGCCGCAGGCGATCCGCAGCGGCAGTTATTGACCCTGGTTCACGCCAGCGGTGCGGCGGCTGTGCACTGGAACCGCCGTTACGAACCCGCGGCCATCGCGCGCGACACCTCCCTCAAGACGGCGCTACGGCACGAGGGCATCGCCACCTACAGCCA
>CAZTXX010000022.1:11206-20438 GCA_964617405.1 uncultured Aquimonas sp.
CTGTGGCACACCGGCTGGATGCACAACCGCGTGCGCATGGTCGTGGCCAGCTTTCTGACCAAGAACCTGCGCCAGCATTGGTTGCACGGCGCCCGCTGGTTCTGGGACACGCTGGTGGACGCCGACTTGGCCAACAACACCCTGGGCTGGCAGTGGGTTGCCGGCTGTGGTGCGGATGCGGCGCCGTATTTTCGGGTGTTCAACCCCTATCGGCAGGCGGCAAAATTCGATCCCGACGGCGCCTACATCAAGCGCTGGCTGCCAGAGCTGGGAGCACTGCCTGCCCGCCTTCTGCACGAGCCTTGGCGCGACCCCGGCGCACTGGATTCGCTGGGCTATCCGCCGGCCATGGTCGACCTGGCCGCATCGCGCGACTCGGCGCTCTCGGCATGGGCATCGATCAGGGACCGCTGACTGTTTTTGCGGGTTTTTCCCTCAAAGTGCCGGGAAAACCGGCAGTGATGATGAAACAACCCTGTCCGGATCGTCAGAGCTTGTGCAGGGCGCCACCCTTGTGGATGGCGATGTGATCGCTCTTGTCGCTCTCGATCTCGTACTGGGGGTCGTCGGTGCTGCAGTGGCGTGTATAGCCCTTCCACTGGAAATCCTTCACGTGGATCTTGCGGATGACACCGCTCACCTTGCCGGCCTCGGAATTCCACCCCACGTGATCGCCCACCTTGTACTTCGTGGTCATGACGCACCTCCTTCAGTGCAGCAAACAATTCCGGACGACGCACGGCGGCGCGCGACAGATGCCGCGCGCCGCCGGTTCACGTTGTGCGGGCTTGCGATCAAGGCCGCACGATCAGGTCGTTGTGAACCCGTGTCACACCCTTGACCGAGCGCGCGATCTCGCCGGCGCGGGTCTTTTCATGGGTTGACTTGGCAAAGCCGGACAATTGCACGACACCGGCATCGATGGTCTTGACGTTGATGTTGAGCGCCGAAGTCTCGGAGTCCTGCGCGAGCTTGGTCTTCACCTCGGCGGTGATGGCCGACCCGTCGATGTATTCGCCGACGGTCTCCTGCTTGCGCGCCACGGAGCAACCCGTCGCCAGAACCAGCATCGGCCCGGACAGCGCGGCGATCATCAACATGCGTGGAATGTTCATTGTTCTTCTCCTTGCGTGGTTGGGATGGAATGCGGACTCGCGGCTCAAGCCGGGGCCAGCCAGTCGGACAGCTCGTCGGCGTGTTCCTCCTCGTCGGCGAGGATCTCCTTGAGCATGCGTGCCGTGGTTGGATCCTTGTCGCCGATCACCTGGATCATCTGACGATAGACCTCGACCGCGACGCGCTCCGCGACAAGATTGGAGCGGATCATCTGCTGCAGGTCGGCGGAGTCGTCGTATTCGGCATGGGCGCGGGCGGCGAATCCGGAGGGGTCGAGCAGCGGCTCACCGCCGAGCTGGACGATGCGTTCTGCCAGCCGGTCGGCGTGTGCCATTTCCTCATTGGCATGCACCAGAAACTCGCTGGCGATCGCCGGCGAAGCCACACCTCGTGCGGTGAAAAAATGCCGTCGGTAACGCAATACGCAGACCCACTCGGTGGCCAGCGCATCGTTGAGCAACTTGCAGATCGCCTTGGCGTGCGGGGTGATACTCGGGGTAAGCGCACCTTCGTCCAGATGCTGGCGTGAGCGCCGGATCGCCGCTTCGTCGAGTGTCAGCGACGGCTTGGATGTGGTTTTTCTGGTAGCCATATCGAAACTCTCTTGTGTCCTTTCCGACAACCGGTCTGGTCGGACAAACCTGCCAGGCAGGCGATCATCGGAATTTCATGGGCGGTTTTTTCCAGATGCCTTCAGAGGGACTCGCAATACATCCTCTAAACCCGTGGCCGGCGGCCGGTCAGCAGCGAAATGACGAACAACACCAGGAACACGACGAACAGGACCTTGGCGATCCATGCGGCGGTGCCAGCGATACCGAAGAAACCGAGGAATCCTGCGATCAGCGCGATGATGAAAAACACGACGGCGTAATGAAGCATGACGTTCTCCTGAGATGGGTGGGTTCTGCCTGTATTGCCGCCGGAAGCCTCCTCCGGACACCCGCGTCGGGCGCCGAAGGAGGTGTCCGGATGTTTCAGAGTGAATCGATGAACGAGTTCACTTCCGCCTTGGCGACATCCTTGGCCATGCCATAGCGCTCCTGCAGCTTGCCGGCCAGGTATTCCGAGTTGCCCTCGGCCACCTGCACGTCATCGTTGGTGAGCTTGCCCCAACGGGCCTTTACCTTGCCGCTGAGCTGCTTCCATTGACCTTTGATGCGATCTTCGTTCATGTCGTTTCTCCTTGTTGCGCGGGGCCGGTGTGCGTTCGTGCACCACTCAGGCCCCGGTGAATGAGCGGGCACCCGGAAGCGGGCACCCGCGTTCCGGGCCGCTGGTTCAGTCTGCGACCACGAGACCGGACACATCGACCCGGGTCACGCCCTTGATGGCGCGAGCCGTCGCGATGGCCTTTTGCTTTGCGATGTCGCTGGGCACCGTGCCGACCAGGGACACCGTGCCATCGACGGTCTTCACCGTGATGTCGCCCGAAGGCACACCGTCGGTGGTGGCCAGATCAGCCTTCACCTTGGTGGTGATCCAGGTGTCATCCACCGCCTGACCCATGCTCGATGACTTCTCGCCAACGGTACCGGTCTTGCCTACATCGGCGGCGTTGCCCACCTTCAGGCCGGCAGCGTCAACGTCACGTACACCTTCAACACCACGAGTGAGGGCGATCGCCCTGTCTACCGTGAGATGGCTGGGCAGCACGCCAACCAGGGTGACCAGGCCATCGACCGTGGTGACGGATATGTCGAGACTGGGGACATTGCTGGCGGTCGCCAGTTCGGCCTTCACCTTGGTGGTGATCCAGGCGTCGCCGACCGCTTCGCTAAGGCTGGAGGAATGGTCTTCATTCGCCGCCGCGTCTGCAGCCAGCGCGATCTGGCCGGCGCCGCCGAGGGCAAGAGAGATGGCCAGAGCCAGGGTACCGATCTTATTGCTGTTGTTCATGTCGTTCTCCGTCTGTTGCCGAGGGATTTCTGCCTCAAGACAGGCTTCCCCGGCGTTTGGTTGGCTCACCGGATCGACCCGGGAAGGGGTCGTGGAACCATCGGAACCGCGATCCGGTGGCACCCGACAATCGATTCCTGAAGAAAACGGAATGGGCTACCGGGCGGAACCCATGCTAGGCGTGTTCCGACCGGTTCAACAGAAACAGATGTACTAGTTCACCTAGTACATTCATATCCCTTTTAACCATTTGCGAATGCCGACGTAACACATCACAATCATTTGCCTCCAGAGCAGACTAGGAGCATTCACATCATGGCCGCGGGAGCCCAATCAAAGCCCTTGGGGCGTCACCAGCTTCGGCAAATCCTGGAAAACATCGGAGAAGGAGTGATCCTGATGGACCCGGGCGGCGCGATCACCTGGGCCAACAAGGCCGCACTCGACATGCACGATTGCACGTCGATCGAAGAACTTGGTGCAGATGTCGATGCTTATGGGCAGCGCTTCCGCTTTTCCAACGACCAAGGCAAAACCCTTCCAGCAGCCAGATCACCTTTGTCGCGACTGCGCGCGGGCGAGGCGTTTTCCGACCTCCAGTTGACTCTGGTGCATGACGACCCCGAGCAATCCTCGCGCGTACTGTCGCTGCGCGGGTTGGTACTTTCGGGAGAAAACAACCAACCAGAGATGTTGGTACTTTTCGCAATCGACACCACCGAGAAGCTCGCCTCGGAGGAACTGTTCGACCGGTTTTTTTCCCGGAAGCCGGCGCCGGCCGCGATCCTGCGGCTGGACGATTCGCGCTATGTACGGGTCAACGACGGCTTCTGCGAGATGACCGGCTTTGCGCGTAGCGAACTGGTCGGCCGCCCCTTCCACGAGATCGACGTGTTGCACGATGCGCAGTGGCGCGAGGAGGCGCTGCGCGCGCTCGCCTCGCACGAGGTCATCCGGCAGCAGGAGTCACGTGTGCGAACCCGCGATGGCGATGCCAAGGCGGTGATCGTTGCCGGCCAGCCCCTGGTCATCGAATCGCGGCCCTGCATGCTCTTCACCTTCATCGACCTGGAACTGCGCAAGCGCGCCGAGCAGGCCCTGCGCGAAAGCGAGGAGCGCTTCGCCACCGCCTTCCGCATGGCGCCGGTACCGATGATCGTGTGCGTGCAATCGAACTGGTGCGTGATCGAGGCCAACGGCGCCTTCATCACCGCTGTGGGACGGCCGCGCAGCGAAATCATCGGACGCACCGCCACCCAGGTCGGTCTGCACCTGAGCCACCGGGCGCTGCGCGACATCGGCGTGGCGCTGGAATCCAACCAGTTGATCCAGGATCGCGACGCACAACTGCGCACCCCGGACGGCAACGAGATCGACGGGCTGCTGTCCGCCGACTCGGTGATGATCCAGAACGAGGCTTGCGCATTGTTCGTCATCCAGGACATCACCGAGCGCAAGCGCACCGAGACCGAGCTGATCAGCGCGATGGAGGCGGTGATGAAGGACGCGAGCTGGTTCAGCCGTACCGTGATGGAAAAGCTCGCCCAGGTGCGCCGCCCGCACGCGCCCGCCAGCGAGGTCGATACCCTGACCGGCCGCGAGCGCGAGGTGCTGGAATGGATCTGCAACGGCCATGGCGATGCGCGGATCGCCGAGGCGCTCGGGCTGTCGCGCAACACGGTGCGCAACCACGTCGCCACGCTCTACTCGAAAATCGGCGTGAACCGCCGCAGCGCTGCGGTGATCTGGGGGCGCGAACGCGGCTTCGGTACCGAATGAGCGCCGCGCCAAGGTCTTGGGCACCCCAGATCAACAACCGCAAACCGCGGCAAGCACGGATCCTTTGGTTTCAGACACTCAAGCAAGCCGTCTTGCATGGAGCGGGTTTGCCCACAACGGTCGGTTCGCAACCGGTTACTGCGGGCGTGTCGAGGCCTTGCCGTCGTCGTGTGGCCGGGATTCGGGCACGAGCATGCGCACCATGTCGAGCCAGGGCGCCAACGTCGCGTACAGCACCGGCGTCGCACGGAGCAGACGCAAAACCCGCGAAGCGCTAGCGGCGGCGCGTGCCGGGCGCACCCAACCACTCAGGGCACCGGCAACGAATCCCGCGACCAGGATGCGCACGGGTGTAACGGCTTGGCGCGCCGTCGCACCAATCGCCTGCGCCTGCGTCGCTGCACCATCCAGATGTGCCTGCAGGCACTGCTCGGCAGCCTGCGCGCGGGCCCTGAGCTCACGATGGCTCATGGACCCTCTCCTTCTGCGGCATCGGCCGGCACGCGTTGCAGGCGCGCAAGCAGACGCCGTGTGCGCAGGAATCGCGCGTCCTCCAGCATGGCGCGCGCCCACCAGGCGCACGCGCCGGCCAGCAACAGCGACACCAGCGCACTTATGCCCGCCGCCGCCCACCAAGCCAAGCCCAGCGCATGCAATCCCAGCACGGCCATCGCCATGACATAGAGCCAGGCGGAGGTGCCCAGCACCACGGCAAGGGCCAGAAACACGATGGCGCGCAGCGCCGCGCTGCGCGACAGGGACAATTCCGCCAGCAGCAGGGCGCGAAACGCACCGGCCACACCACCCAACTCGCTGCCCAGCGCCGCACCCGAGGACAGGAGGCGGCGCGCCGCCTCGTCCAACGGCAAGGGATCGGGCGGCGTGGCGGGGTCTCCGCTCATCAGTTGCGCCGGGCCAGCTTGGCCACCAGCCAACCGATCGCAAAGGCGGCACCGAACGCGGCCGCCGGATGCTGGCGGATCACGCCTTGCGCACTGCCCCACAGGTCGCGGCCCTTGTCCATCAACTGCTCGACTTCGGCACTGGCCGCAGCGCGCGCTTCGGAAGCCGCCTGGCGCCCGGCTTCCGCGGCGTCATGCAGAGGCTCGGTTACCGCTTCACCGCCCGCGGCAAGATCATCGCGCGCCGCCTGTGCCGCCGCCGAAGTGGCGCTGCGCACTGCGCTGCCGGCGGCACCGACGGCGTCCTTGAGCCGCTCCTTGGCTTCGTAAAGATGGCCCACGGCCTTGGCGGCCGATTCCAGCGCCTCGGTATCCGACTCCGATTGCACCTCATCCCTGGATTTCGCGTTCATCGCATCCTCCTGATTCGGATTGACAGGCACGACAGCAATATGCAGCCGTGCATTTCCACGCTAGCACACATTGTTCGCCCCACTCCGGCATGGTTGTCCAGCCGATTCAGGTAACGGATCGCGGCAACCACATCGCCCGGTATGGCACTCCGCGACGGATCTGCGGCACCCGGGTCGCTTTCTCACCGCGCGGACACCTGTCTATAATCCCAATGTCCGGCCAATTGCCTTCCGCAACCCTGAGGTGTCGAGTGAACAACGATGTCGAATTCCTGAAACGCTTCTCGCTCGTCATCGCGTTTCTGAGCCTTGTGGCGTTGTGCCTCATCACGTTGGGCTATTTCATCGGCTCGACGCAGCCGCGTGACGGCGACCCGGCAGCGCACCAGCGCACGCTCGCACGCATCGCGCCGGCGGGTGCGGTCTACGCGGGAGCCTCCGGCGCGGCGGCAGCAGCAGCGGCAGCCGAGCAGGCGCGTGCCGCAGCCTCCAGCCAGGCGGCCTACGATGGCACGCTGGATGGCGAGGTCATCTACGGCAAGCTTTGCAGTGCATGCCACGGCACCGGTGCCGGCGGCGCACCCACGCTCGATCACGGCCATTGGGACGCGCGCATCGCACAGGGCATCGAAACCCTCGTGCGGCATTCGATCGATGGATTCCAGGGCAGCGACGGCCTGATGCCGGCGCGCGGCGGCAATCCCGCGCTGACCGACGCGCAGGCCGAGGCCGCGGTCAAGTGGATGATCGACAACCTGAAGTAAGCTTGCGCCATCCGCCCGACAGCGCCGCCTCCGGGCGGCGTTGTCGTCTCTCGGGGAAGTGAAATGGCAATCCGGACATTCCTGCCACTGGCTCTGGCCGTCCTGCTGGGTGGCTGCACGCTGCCGGATTCGGGAGACGGTGCGGGCGCACCGGCCCCGCTGCCCATCGGGCGCGTGCAGGGCAGCGGCGATGCCAGCCCCTATCTGGGCCAGCGCGTTGAGGTGCAAGGCATCGTCACCGGCAACTTCGTCAGCGGCATGAATGGCTTCTTCATGCAGGACGCCACCGGCGAGGATGATGGCGACCCGGCCACGTCCGACGGCATTTTCGTGGCCTGGCCCGCTGGCAGCGAGCCCAAGGTGAGACGCGGCGAGCGGGTCCGGGTGTCAGGCACGGTGGACGAGGTCGAGCGTGGCGGCAGCAGCCAGACGACGATCCAGGCCAGCGCCGTGGAAGTGCTGCGCCGCGGCGCGGTGCCCGTCACCACGATCTCCGGCCCGCCCGACAGCGTGGCGGACTGGGAACGATTGGAAGGCATGTGGTTGCGTTTCGAGGTGCCGCTCACGGTCAGCGGCAACGATGGCCTGGTGCGCTACGGCGAACTGGTCGCCAGCTTCGGGCCACGCCTTTACGCCCCCACCGAACGCAACGCGCCCAGCCCGGCGGGAAGGGCGCAGGCTGCCAACAACGCGCGGCGCCAACTGATCCTGGACGACAACCGCAGCCGCGAGTATCCCGACTCCATCTGGTACCTGCCCGAACCGCTTTCGGCGCAGGCGCCATTGCGCGCCGGCAGTCTGCTGCACGGGGTCGAGGGCATCCTGCACCACGCCTGGGGCTGGCGGCTGCAGCTCACCGAAAAAATCGAGCACATCGAACAGGCCCCCCGACCCTCGGCGCCGGAGCTTCCCGACGGCGTGCGCGTGGCCAGCTTCAATCTGCTCAACTGGTTCAACGGCGACGGACAAGGACGCGGCTTCCCCACCGCGCGCGGCGCCAGCAACCTGGCCGAAATGAACCGCCAGCGCGACAAACTGGTGGCCGCGATCCTCGGTTTGAAGCCCGACGTGGCCGCCTTGATGGAGGTCGAGAACGACGGTTTCGGACGCACCAGCAGCCTGGCCCAGCTGGTGACCGCGCTCAACGACGCCTGGCCCGATGCCGGCTACCGCCTGGTGGACGCCGGGCAAGGGCCGGGCAAGGACGTGATGCGCGTGGCGATGATCTACCGCGAAAGCCGCCTCGAACCGGCCGGCGATGCGGTCACTCTGGGCGAAGGCGCATTTTCCTCGCGTCATCGCATGCCGCTGGCGCAAGCCTTCCGCACGTCCGACGGCGCGGCGGGCTTCGCGGTGGTGGCCAACCATTTCAAGTCCAAGGGATGCAACGAAGCCGATGGTGCCAACCTGGACCAGGGTGATGGCCAGTCCTGCTGGAACGCCGCCCGCGTACAGGCGGCGAACGAACTCGACGCCTGGCTTGCCACCGACCCCACCGGTCATGCCGATCGCGGCACCATCATCCTGGGCGACCTCAACAGCTACGGCCGCGAGGATCCGGTGCGTGCCCTGCGTCGCGCCGGCTGGCGCGATGCCTTCGAGGCGGCGGGGGTCGAGCAACCCTACAGCTTCAACTATCGCGGGCTTGCCGGCCGCCTCGATCACGCCCTGCTCTCTCCCGCGCTGGTCGACAACCTGAGCGCGGCGGTGGAATGGCATATCAACTCTGACGAATCGGAAGCCTTCGACTACCAGACCGAGCACCGCCGCAAGGAATGGTATGCCCCTGACCCCTATCGCTCCTCCGACCACGATCCGCTGATCCTGGTGTTCGATTTTTCCCGTTGAACGCTGCCGCCGCGCGCCGCGTGGGGCGCGCCCGCTATCATGTCGGCTTTCCCTTTCCGGACCGGTGTCATGACCGCGCCCATCGAAACCTTCCCTGCGAGTGACGCATCGCTGCTTCTGCCCGGCCCCGCCGGCGTACTCGAGACCGTGGTCGAACACCCCGAGCCCGAGGGCGCACGACGCGGCGTGGCGGTGATCTGCCATCCGCATCCGCTGCACGAAGGCACGATGCACAACAAGGTGGTCACCATGGTCGGGCGCAGTCTGCGCGAGCTGGGCCTGAGCACGGTGCGCTTCAACTTCCGCGGCGTGGGCGAATCCACCGGGGAGTACGACGATGGCCGCGGCGAAACCCTGGACCTTCTGGCGGTGGCCGAATGGGTGATGCGCACCTGTCCGGGCGATGCCCTGTGGCTGGGCGGGTTCTCCTTCGGCAGTTACGTGGCCCTGCTGGGTGCGCGCCACCTGCCGGTCAAGCAGATGATCTCGATCGCCCCGCCGGCCGGCCGCT
>CAZTXX010000023.1:0-16337 GCA_964617405.1 uncultured Aquimonas sp.
CCCAGCTCGCGCGCCAGGGTGACGCCGTCGGCGATGCCCTCGGCGATGCGCAGTTCGTCGGCGTGGGCCTCGTCGCCCGGCTGGGTGAAGCGCTGCAGCGAGGACACCTGCGCCGACTTCAGCGTGGTGGTGTAGGTGTAGCTGACGTGCAGGGCGCACAGCGCGGCATGGCGCACCTTCCAGCCGGCGTCGCGATCGGCGACGTCCACTTCGGCCAGGGTGCTGTGCAGGTGCCGGACCGGGCCGCTGCGTACCGCACGCACCGATTCGGTGGCGATTTTCAGGTAGCGCGCACCATCCAGCTCCGCGGCCTTGCCGGCGCCGACCAGCACGACGCGACGCGCCTTGATGCCGTCGAGCGCCAGCAGCAGGGTGCAACGGCCGAGTTTGCCGGACACGTCGCCGCTTTCGAGCAGGGCGGAAATGCGCCCGCCGCAGGACGCGTCCAGTTGCGCGGCAGCCGCGGACAGGCCGCGATCCTCGAACACGGCGGCAATGATGGCATCGGTTTCGATCTGCGCTGGGTGGCCGCGCAGCAGACTCGGGTTCAGACTCATGGTTTTCCTGACATGGGTAGACGGGCGATACTTTCCCGCTTTGGCGCCACGCGGAAAGATCGCGTCCGGCGCGCGGGAACCTCCGGATTCTAGTGCATACCCCCCTTGTCCCGAAAAAACGCGCCTTGACAGCCCCGGGTGACACCCGCCGCTGCCGCGCTTTGTGGTGCGCGCGATGAGCCGCACCGTGCGCTGGCCGATCATCGACCGCTACGTGCTGGGCCAGCTCCTGCTGACCTTCCTGGCCTGCCTGATTGTGCTGATGCTGGTGAGCATGGGCGGCCTGGTGGCCGATCTGCTGGGCAAGATCGCGCGCGGCAAGCTGCCGCCGGGCTTGCTGATCTCCCAGCTCGGCCTGCGCGCGCTGGACTTCCTGCCTCTGCTGCTGCCCTTGTCGCTGTTCCTGGCGGTGTTGCTGGCCTACGGGCGCCTGTACCGCGACAGCGAGATGGCGGTGCTGGCGGCCACCGGGCTCGGCATCCGTCGCCTGGCCCGCCCGCTGGTCTGGCTGGCACTGCCGGTGGCGCTGGCGGTGGGCGCCACCTCGCTGTGGCTGTCGCCGGCGGCGTTGCGCACCTCGCAGGCGATGATCGAGGCGGCCAACAAGTCGCTGCTGGTGGCGGGGCTGGAACCTGGCCGCTTCGTGGAAATCCCGGGCCGCAATGGCGTGGTCTACATCAGCCAGATGGACGACGAGGGCCGCCACTTCCGCCGCCTGTTCGTGCACAACGAGCGCAACGGCCGCATCGACGTGGTGACGGCGCAAGCCGGCGAGCTGTTCCAGGAAGGCGTGGGTGATGAGCGCTATCTGCGGCTGATCGACGGTTTCCGCGTGGAAGGCGAACTGGGCAGCGACGCGTTCCGCCTGGTGCGCTTTGCCGGCAACGACATCCGTGTACCCGACGCCGAGCCCGGCAACGTGGGTCGCGTGGAACAACGCATGACCACACGCGAGCTGGTACGCATCGACGCGCCGGTGGAGCGTGCCGAACTGCATTGGCGCCTGGCCACGCCGCTGGCCACCCTGGTGCTGGCCCTGCTCGCGTTGCCACTTGCGCATTCCCCGCCACGCAGCGCGCGCCACGGGCGGATCCTGCTCGCCCTGCTGGCCTACATCGTGTACCTGAACCTGCTGATGCTGGGACGCACCTTCATCGCCAGCGGCGCCCTGCCCGAATGGATCGGGCTGTGGTGGGTGCACCTGCCGGCGGCCGCGATCGCGACCTGGCTGCTGTGGCGCGACGAGCGCCTGGCGCGACCACGGGGAGCCGCATGATGCGTTGGCAAGCGGGCACCGCCGACCACCTGATCGCCCTGCACGTGTTGGCCGCGCTGTCGGCGGTCTGGTTCGTGCTGGTGGGCTTCGACGCCATCACCGCGCTGGTCGGCGAACTGGCCGACGTGGGCGAGGGTGATTACGGCTTCGCGCAGACCCTGATCTACACCGTCTACACCCTGCCGCGACGTGCCTACACGTTGTTCCCGACGGCGGCGGTGATCGGTGCGCTGCTGGGCCTGGGCACGCTGGCGGCGAGCTCGGAGCTGACCGCATTGCGTGCGATCGGGCTGTCGCGCATCCGCATCAGCGCGGCGGCGGCCGGTGTCATCCTGCTGCTGACCCTGGGCATGGTGGTGGTGGCCGAAACCGTCGGCCCGGCCGGCGAGCAGCACGCGCAGACACTTGCCATGGAGGCCAAGAGCGCCGACGTGGCGCACTCGCGCTGGTCGGGCCTGTGGGCGCGGGAAGGCGACACCTTCCTCAATGCACGACAGGGCAACGTGATCGGGCGTGGTGCGGACACCACCATCGAACTGTCGGGTGTGACGCTGTACGAGTTCGACGCCGAGGGCCGACTGGGTTCGATCGCGGTGGCGGCGCGCGCGCTGCACCAGCACGGCACCTGGCAGCTGCACGAGGTACACCGCTCACGCTTTGGCGCGCGCGAAGTCATCAGCGAACAGGTGCCGGAAGAGCACTGGGCCTCCTCGCTCAATCCCGATGTGCTGCAACTGGGCGTCACCAAGCCGCGCTATCTGCGGCTGGCCGAGCTGCGCAACAGCCTGGACTACCTGCAACGCAACGAGCTGGACAGCAGCGAGTTCGCCGCCGCCTACTGGTCGCGCATCTTCTACCCGTTCTCCACCCTGGCCCTGTGCCTGGCGGCGCTGCCGTTCGCCTTCGGCACGCTGCGCTCCGGCGGTTTCGGCAAACGCCTGTTCATCGGCATCATTCTGGGCGTGGGCATGTTCACGGTGCAGACGCTGGCGGTGAACCTCGCACAGGTCTACCACTTCGACCTGCGCCTGGCTTACGGCTTGCCGCCGCTGGTGCTGGCGATGGCATCCTGGTTGTACTTCCGCCGCCGCCTTTAGGGCTGCGCCGCACCCGCCACGCGCCGGCTATCATGTGGGGCTTTCCGCCATCGGCAGCCCCGCATGACCATCTCCCATCGTTTCGGCATCGGCACCCGCGCGATCCACGCCGGCCAGTCACCCGACCCGTCCACCGGCGCCGTGATGACGCCGATCTATGCCACGTCCACCTATGTGCAGCAAAGCCCGGGGGTGCATCAGGGCTACGAGTATTCGCGCAGCCAGAACCCCACCCGCTTCGCCTGGGAACGCTGTGTGGCCTCGCTCGAATCGGGCGTGCACGGCTACGCCTTCGCGTCCGGCCTGGCGGCCACCGCCACGGTGCTGGAAACGCTGGACGCCGGCAGCCACGTGATCTGCATGGACGACGTCTACGGCGGCACCTTCCGCTTGATGGAGCGGGTGCGGCGACGTTCGGCCGGGCTGGATTTTTCCTTCGTCGACCTCAACGACATGGCCGCGCTGGAAGCGGCGGTGCGTCCGGAAACACGGATGATCTGGTGCGAAACGCCGACCAACCCGTTGCTCAAGATCGTCGATCTGGCGCGCCTGGCGGAGTTTTCCCGCAAGCGCGGCATCCGCCTGGTGGTGGACAACACCTTCGCCTCCCCGATCCTGCAGCGTCCGCTGGAGCTGGGCGCGCACGCGGTGGTGCACTCGGCCACCAAGTACCTCAACGGCCATTCCGATATCGTGGGTGGCGTGGCGGTGGTGGGTGATGATGCGGAGCTGGCCGAACGCATCGGCTTCCTGCAGAACGCCGTGGGCGGCATCCAGGGGCCGTTCGACAGCTTCCTCGCGCTGCGCGGGCTCAAGACCCTGCACCTTCGCATGCGTGCGCACTGCGACAATGCGCTGGCCCTGGCGCAATGGCTGGAGTCACATCCCGGCGTGGAACGCGTGTTGCACCCCGGCCTCGCCTCGCATCCGCAGCATGCGCTGGCCGCACACCAGATGCACGGTTTCGGCGGCATGGTCACGATCTTCGTCAAGGGTGGCCTGGCCGGCGCGCGCCGCCTGATGGAACGCACCGAGCTGTTCGCCTGCGCCGAATCGCTGGGCGGGGTGGAAAGCCTGGTCAACCACCCTGCAATCATGACCCACGCCTCGATTCCGGCGGAAATCCGCGCCGCGCTCGGCATCACCGACAACCTCGTGCGCCTCTCGGTGGGCGTGGAGGACGTCGAGGACCTGCGCCGCGACCTGGATCAGGCGCTGGCGGCCTGACCCCCGCACTCACCTGCCGTTGCCACGACGCCGCGTAAAATCCCCCCGTTTATCCATCCCGCATCCGAAGGAAGGCCATGTCCCTGGAACCCGCCCTGCGCGAACGCATCGAAGCGCTGCTGTCGCAAAACCCCGTCGTCCTGTTCATGAAAGGCATGCCTGGCGCCCCGCAGTGCGGCTTTTCCGCCAAGGCTTCGGGCATCCTCGAGAGCCTCGGCGTGGACTATGCCGGAGTCAACGTGTTGGCCGACGCGGAAATCCGCGAAGGCATCAAGGCCTTCGGCAACTGGCCGACGATTCCACAGCTCTACGTGCGCGGAGAACTGGTCGGCGGCAGCGACATCATCGCCGGGCTGCTGGATTCGGGCGAACTGTTCTCCCTGCTGGGCGTGTCCGAACCGGATCGCACGCCGCCGGAAATCCGCATCACCCCGGCAGCCGCCAGCGCCATCCGCAACGCGATGAGCGACGCCGACGGGCTCGCCCTGCACCTGTCCATCGGCCCGCAATTCCAGGCCCAGTTCCAGCTCGCACCGGCCGCGCCGGGCGACGTGGTTTCCGAATCCGAAGGCATCGCGGTGCACTTCGACCTGGCCAGCGCGCAGCGCGCGCGCGGGCTGGAAATCGACTGGGTGGAGGATGTCCGCGGCGCCGGCCTGACCATCCGCAATCCCAACGCCCCGCCGGCGGTCAAGCCGATCAGCGTGGAAGCGCTGCGTGACCGTCTGGCCTCCGACTCGATCACCGTGATCGATGTGCGCCCGCTGGCCGCACGTTCACTTGCACCCTTCCCGCCGGCGCACGAAGTGCTGGACGAGACCAGCCGCGAGCGGCTCGAAGCCCTGGACCCGGCCACCCCGATCGCCTTCCTCTGCCACCACGGTGCCTCCAGCATGCAGGTGGCCGAACAGTTCCGCGCCAAGGGGTTTCGCGACATCCACAACGTCGATGGCGGCATCGACGCCTGGTCGCAGCGCATCGACCCCACCGTGCCGCGTTACTGAGAGCGGCCAGCACCCATTGTGCCGCCCCTTCGGGTGGCGCAATGGGATGTGAAGAAACGCAAACATCCGCAAAGCGTTCGCTTTTCCGACTGGAAATGCCTCAAGAATGCGTTATTGTTCCACCCGCACTTGACAAATCCCGCGCCAGCGCGAGTTCGTCGAAACGCCGGACACAAACCGGAGGGTGGCATGGAAAACAGGGTAGTTCGGGCACTGTGCGTGATCGGTGCCAGCGCATTTCTCGCCAGTTGCAGCGGCTCGCGCGAATCACGCGCCGCAGACGCCTGCGAGACGGCCGCCAAGGCGCGCGCCGAAGGCAAGATGTTGGCGGTGGATCACGGCGCGCTGGAAAAGAGCGCCATCGCCGAAGGGACCGACCAGTTGCGACTGCGGGCACCGGTGACCTTCGACACCGGCCTGCAATCGCAATACACCCAGACCTTGGATTGCCGCGTGCGCTTCGTCGATGGAAAGGCGGAAGTGCTGACCATCACATTCGTGTTCTGAATCGGGCACGCCGGGGCCGCTGTCCGTACACCGGATCTCACCGGTCGTAGTAACATGTGCGGCCCGCGTGGCGAGCAACGCCACCCTGGCGATCCGGAGTCTGCCGCGTGACAAGCCCCAACCCGTTCTTCCGGCCGGTTCAACCATGAAACCGCGTCGCGGCAACCTGTTCGTCATTTCCGCGCCATCGGGTGCGGGAAAATCCTCGCTGGTCAACGCCGTGCTGGCGCGCGAGCCGGAGATCAGCTTGTCGATCTCGTTCACCTCGCGCAGCCCACGCCCCGGTGAACGCCATGCCCAACACTACAACTTCATCAGCGCCGAGGAGTTCCGCCGGATGATCGATCACGGCGACTTCTTCGAATACGCCATCGTGCACGGCGACTACAAGGGCACCGCACGCCAGTCGGTGGAACCGCACTTGGCGGCGGGGCGCGATGTGCTGCTGGAGATCGACTGGCAGGGTGCACGCCAGGTGCGCGAGAAGATTCCCGACTGCGTGACGATCTTCATCCTGCCGCCCTCGCGCGAGGAGCTGGAACGGCGCCTGCGCACCCGCGCGCAGGATTCGGAGGAAACCATCCTGCGCCGCCTCGCCGGTTCGCGCGGCGAAATGGAGCACGCGCCGGAATTCGATTACATCGTGGTCAACCGCGACTTCGAACGTGCCACCGAGGAACTGCTCACCATCATCGGCGCCCAGCGCCTGCGCAGCACGATCCAGCTCGGGCACCACCCGGAGCTGCTTGAATCTCTGCTGGCACGCGACGCGGATGCAGCCTCGCCGGCTGTGCACGGCTGAGCATCAAGCGCCGCGCAATTGCATAACATCCGGCGCTGCCGCTAGGGTTCCCCCATGCATCGGCATCCCCGCCCAACCCGCCTCTCCCTGCGCATGCTCGCCTTGCTGGTGCTGCTCGCGCTCGGCCTGGTGATGCAGCCGCTGGTGACTTCCCTAGGCGAGCTGCATGGTGCGCTGGCGCACGGCGAAGGCGTGAGTGCGCTGCATGGCGACCATGTCGGCGCACCCCATCTCGATGCCTCCCGGCATGCCGAGCCTGACATGGCGCACGCATTGCTGCACGTGGTGCACTGCTGCGGCCACGCTCAGGCCATGCTCCTCGACGATCCGGTTGGTCCGCTGCCGCCCGTCGGCAGCCAGGTCATGCCCTTGCCGGAGGTGCGATCCACCTCGATCGGCGTTCCAGTGGAATTGCGGCCTCCGATCCGGGCTTGAACCCGAGGCGCCCGGCGCCCGTGTCCATCCCTGATTCCGGAGAACCCCAATGCACCCTGCCCTCGTCGTGGCGGCTTTCGCCGCTGCGCTGGCATGGGCCGATGTGGCCCATGCCCAAACTTCCCTGAGCCTGGATGCCGCGCTGCAGCGCGTGTCCGAAACCCACCCCGACCTGCGTCTGATCTCGGCGCGCGACACGAGGCTTGCGGCAGCGCGCGAAACCGCGGCCATGCCACCTGACCTGGCCCTGGAGGCCACGCTCGAGAACTTCGCCGGCAGCGGCGAGGCCCATGGGCTTGATGCCGCCGAGCTGACCCTCGGCCTGGCCTCGCGCTTCGAGCGCGGCGGCAAGCGCGAGGCACGCATCGCCCTGGTGGATCGGGAGCGGGACGCCGTCGCCACCGAGCATCGCGCACGGCGCCTGGATCTTCTCGCCGACGTCGCGCACCGCTACCTCGCCGCTGCCAGCGCAGGTTGGCGCGAGGATGTGGCGCGCGAGGGCGCGGAGCAACACGCCACCGCGCGCGATGCCGCACTCAAGCGCTTCACCGCTGGCGCCTCGCCCGAATCCTCGGTACTGGCTGCCGAGGCCACGCTGGCGCGCGCGGAGCTGGCCCAGGCGCGCGCACGGCTGGGAAAACGCAACGCGGTGCGCCACCTGGCGACCCTTTGGGGCGAATTGGAGCCGGACTTCGTACCGGCTTCCAACGAGCCACCCCGTCTGCCCGAACTGGAGCCGACCGGCACCTTGCTCGCGCGCCTCGACGACAGTCCGGAAGTCGCACGGCTGGCCGACTCGCGCCGCATTGCCGAAGCGCGCCTGCGAATGGCCGAAAGCGAATCGCGTGGCGACCTTTCCTGGCAACTCGGCCTGCGCCGCCTGCAAGGCACGCGCGACACCGCCCTGGTGGCCGGACTGTCCCTGCCGCTCGGCAACACGCGGCGTGCCGCTCCTTCGATCCGCGAAGCCCTGCTGGAACGCGATGCATTGGATATCGAACGCGACTCGCTGGCGCTGGCCCTGCGCGCCACCTTGATCGAGGCCAGCGGGCGCTATGACCTGGCGTGCGAGGAAGTGCGCCGTCTGGATGCAGACGTGCTGCCACGCCTGCGCGCCGCCGCCGTGGCCGCCGAACGCGCGTATCGCGCCGGCGCCGGGGATTACCTCGACTGGTCGCAATTCCAGTCCGAAATCACCGACGCGCGCTTCGAACGCGTGGACGCCGTCGTCGCCGCCCTGTCCGCCCTGATCGAGATCCAGCGCCTCGCCGGCCTGCCGATCCGCTTCGCCGATGCAGGAGAACAGCCATGACCGTCCGTCTTCCCCTCACCGCATTCGCGCTCGCATTGGTGCTCCTGCTGGCCGCCTGCAACAACCACGCCCCCGGGCCGGAAGCCATCGGCCACGACGCGGCCGCGTCCCACGAGCACCACGACGAGGACGTCCACCACACCCGCATCGAAGCCACCATCGCCGCGGAAAGCGGCATCCGCGTCGCACCCGCCGCGCCGGGCGTCATCGCCGACGAGCATCAGGTGCAAGGTCTGCTGGCACTCAAGGAAGGCCGCGCGGTGCAGGTCACCGCGCGCTTTCCCGGCCTGGTGAAACGGCTCGATGCCGGCATCGGCGACAGGGTGCGTGCCGGCCAGCGCGTGGCGGTGATCGAAAGCAACCTGAGCCTCTCCGACTACGCCATCGTCGCGCCGATTTCCGGCACCGTGATGGAGCGCAGCGCCAGCGTCGGCATGGTCGCCACCGAGGGCATGGCGCTGTACGAAGTGGCCGACCTCTCCCAGCTGTGGGTGGACCTGCACATCTTCGACACCGACGCGGGCCATATCACCGCTGGCGCGCAGGTGGAGGTCAATCGTCTCAGTGACGGGGCCAGCGCCCGCACGCGGATCGAACGCGTGCTGCCGGGCACCGCCACCGCGAGCCAGAGCACGGTGGCCCGCGCCGTGCTCGACAATGACGACGGCCTGTGGCGTCCCGGTGCCGCCGCTGCGGCACGCATCACGGTGGATCGGGCCGAAGTGGATCTCGCGGTGCCGTTGTCGGCCATCCAGACACTGGACGGCAACGACGTGGTGTTCGTGCGCGAGGGCGAGGAAGACTACGAGGCACGGGTGGTACGGCTGGGACGGCGCGATGCGAAGGCGGTCGAGATACTCGATGGCCTGCAGCCTGGTGAGCAAGTGGTGGTGGAACAAAGCTACCTGGTGAAGGCCGATATCGAGAAGGCGGGGGCGACGCATGAGCACTGAGCCCGGCATCGGCGCGCTCGAACGGCTGATCCGCTTTTCCATCGCCCACCGCGGCCTGATGCTGGTGTTGACGCTGGCGCTGGCGGCGGTGGGCGTGTGGAGCTTCCGCCACCTGCCGATCGACGTGACGCCCGACATCACCAACGTGCAGGTGCAGATCAACACCGAGGCGCCGGGGCACTCGCCGCTGGAGGTCGAGCAACGCGTGAGCTTTCCGGTGGAAACGGCGATGGTGGGCCTGCCCGCGCTGGAATCCACCCGTTCGCTGTCGCGCTACGGCCTGTCCCAGGTGACCCTGGTCTTCAAGGACGGCACCGACCTCTATTTCGCACGCCAGCAGGTCGCCGAACGGCTCCAGGCGCTGCGCTCGCAGTTGCCCGAAGGCATCGAGCCGGAGCTTGGCCCCACCGCCACCGGCATGGGCGACATCTTCATGTACACCCTGGAGGCGGATGCCAACGCGCGCCGCGCTGACGGCGAGCCCTGGTCGGCCACCGACCTGCGCACCCTGCAGGACTGGGTGTTGCGCCCGCAGCTTCGCACCGTGCCGGGCGTGGCCGAGGTCAACACCACCGGCGGCAACGCCCGGGAAATCCATATCACCCCCGACCCTGCGCGGCTGCTGGCGCTGGGTTTCACTTTGCGCGACGTGGTGGACGCGGTCGGGGCCAACAACCGCAATGTCGGCGCCGGCTATATCGAGCGTAACGGCCAGCAATTCCTCGTGCGGGTGCCCGGCCAGGTGCAGGCCCCGGAAACCATCGGCGACATCGTGCTGGCGCAGCGCGAAGGCGTGCCGATCCGCGTGCACGACGTGGCACGGATCGGCGAGGGCCGGGAACTGCGCACCGGCGCCGCCACGCAGAACGGCGAGGAGACGGTGCTCGGCACCGTGGTGATGCGGGTCGGCGAGAACAGCCGCGAAGTGGCGCAAGCCGCCGCCCGGCGCCTTGCCGAAGCGACATCCAGCCTGCCCCAGGGAGTGCGCGCCGTGCCGGTGTACGACCGTACCGAACTGGTCGAGGCCACCATCCGCACGGTGGCGAAGAATCTCGCTGAAGGTGCCCTGCTGGTCATCGTCGTGCTGTTCCTGCTGCTCGGAAACCTGCGGGCCGCCCTGATCACCGCGGCGGTGATTCCGCTGTCGATGCTGTTCGCCTTCACCGGCATGCTGCGCGGCGGCATCTCGGGCAACCTGATGAGCCTGGGCGCGCTGGACTTCGGACTGATCGTCGATGGCGCGGTCATCATCGTGGAAAACTGCCTGCGCCAGTTCGGCCTTGCGCAAACACGGCTCGGACGGCCACTGCAGGGGCGCGAGCGCCTCGACACCGCCGCGCATGCCGCCGCCGAAGTGATCCGCCCCAGCCTGTTCGGCCTTGGCATCATTGCGGCGGTGTACCTGCCGGTGTTCGCGCTCGGCGGCGTGGAAGGCCGGATGTTCCATCCGATGGCCGCCACCGTGGTGCTGGCGCTGAGCGGGGCGATGGTCCTCTCGCTCAGCTTCGTACCGGCCTCGATCGCATTGTTCCTGCGCGGCACGGTGCGCGAGCACGACACCTGGCTGATGCGATCACTGCAACATGCCTATGCCGGACTCCTGGACCTCGCCCTGCACTGGCGGCTGCCGGTGATGCTGGCGGCGAGCGCGCTGGTGCTGGCCAGCGGTTGGCTGGCCACGCGCCTTGGCAGCGAGTTCGTACCGGCGCTCGACGAAGGCGACATCGCCATGCACGCGATGCGCATCCCCGGCACCGGCCTGGAGCAAAGCCTGTCGATGCAGCGCGTGCTGGAGCGGCACCTGCTCGCCTTCCCCGAGGTCGAGCGGGTGTTCTCGCGCATCGGAACCGCCGAAGTGGCC
Source organism: uncultured Aquimonas sp. (assembly GCA_964617405.1). Taxonomy (GTDB): domain Bacteria; phylum Pseudomonadota; class Gammaproteobacteria; order Xanthomonadales; family Xanthomonadaceae; genus Denitratimonas. The sequence continues at coordinate 11,032 of CAZTXX010000023.1, forward strand.
ACCGATCCGATGCCGCCCTCGGTCGCCGACACCTACCTGATGCTCACACCGCGCGCGCAATGGCCCGACCCGCGCAAACCCACCACCGCCCTGGTCGCCGAACTCGAAACCGAGGCCCGGCGATTGCCCGGCAACAATTACGAGTTCACCCAGCCGATCCGCATGCGCATGAACGAACTGATCTCCGGCGTCCGCGCCGACGTGGCGATCAAGGTGCATGGCGACGACATGCAGGTGCTCGATGCGCTCGGCACACGCGTCGAACAGATCGCACGGCAGATTCCCGGCGCCACCGATGTCGCGTTGGAGCCATCCTCCGGCTTGCCGACCATCGTCATCCTGCCCGACCGCGCGGCGCTCGGGCGCTACGGTCTCAACACCGGCGACGTGCAGGACGTGGTGTCCACCGCGATTGGCGGGGAAGTCGCCGGGCAGTTGTTCGAGGGCGACCGGCGCTTCGACATCGTGGTGCGCCTGCCCGAACCGCTGCGCCAGGACATCGCCGCCTTGGGCGACCTGCCGATCCCCTTGCCGGCACGGGATACGGGAGATGAATCGGCGCGCCGCGCGAACTGGCGCAGCGGCTTGCCCGGTAGCGTGCCGCTGCGCGAAGTGGCGGCGATCGAAGCCGTGCTCGGCCCGAACCAGGTCAACCGCGAGGACGGCAAGCGCCGGGTCGTGGTCACCGCCAATGTGCGCGGACGCGACCTCGGCAGCTTTGTGGCCGAGCTGCGTGAACAGATCGACGCCCGCCTCAAACCGCCACCAGGCTACTGGGTGGGCTACGGCGGCAGTTTCGAACAACTGGCCTCGGCCACCCGCCGCCTGGCCGTAGTGGTGCCGGCCACCCTGGCCCTGATCCTCGCGATGCTGGTCTGGGCGCTGGGTTCGGTACGTGATTCGCTCATCATCGCCAGCGCCATTCCGCTCGCGCTCACCGGCGGCGTCACCGCACTGGCCTTGCGTGGCATGCCGCTGTCGATCTCGGCCGGCGTCGGCTTCATCGCCCTGTCGGGCGTCGCGGTACTGAACGGGCTGGTGATGGTGAACTTCATCCGCCAGTTGCGCACCGAAGGTGCCGACCTGCTGCCCGCGATCCGCCTGGGAGCGATCGGGCGCCTGCGTCCGGTGCTGATGACCGCCCTGGTCGCCTCGCTCGGCTTCGTGCCGATGGCCTTCAACGTCGGCCCCGGCTCGGAGGTGCAACGCCCGCTTGCCACCGTCGTGATCGGCGGCATCCTCTCGTCCACCGCGCTGACCCTGCTGGTGCTGCCCGGGCTGTACCGCAGTTTCGCCGCCCGCACACCCTGACGACGGAACAACACCTGTCCGCACCGCCGGCCCCCACCGACCGGCGGCACTCCGCCGCCTTTGCCGACGCCCGCGTTTGGCGAATGACAGCGGTATCGCGTAAAATGCCCTGTTCTCTCGTCAATCCGGCTTTGGCCAAGGAATCCCATGGCTCGTGTCACCGTAGAAGATTGTCTGGAAGTGGTCGACAACCGCTTCGAACTGGTCATCATGGCTTCGCGCCGCGCGCGCCAGCTCGCCAAGGGTGCTCCCAGCACGCTGGAAGGCGAGGAGCAGGACGACAAGCCCACCGTGCAGGCGCTGCGCGAAATCGCCTCGAACAGCATCGATGAGGCCACCATCACCGAGGTCGACCGCATCGAACGCGAGCGCCGCGAGCGCGAGGCGCTGGAATGGGCCGCCGCCGAGGTGGACGACGACCTGTCCAAGGGCGGCGACGACCTTTGACGCTGGTCGCAAGCCGGGATGGCGCATGCGCCATCCCGGCTTGCAGCCGACCGCGTATCCGGGCGACCAAGATCGCTCCATCCCAGCATTCGGTGCCCTCCGTTGCCATTCAGGGCAGACACGCATTGCCCTTGTTGCGGCTGCTGCCGTAGGCTGGCGTCATGTCGACGTTTCATCCTGCATCCATCGCGCCGACGGCGCCACCTGACGAGCACGGGCCCGACCCCTGCCCCGAGCTGGTCGGTGAGCTCGTCCAGCGCGCCGGCAACTATCTTCCGGCCGAACAGCTCGAACTGATCCGCAAAGCCTATCGGCTCGGCGCGCTCGCGCACCACGGCCAGTTCCGCAAGAGCGGCGAGGCCTACATCACCCACCCGGTTTCGGTCGCGATGCTGCTCGCCGACCAGGGCATGGACGTGGAAACGCTCTGCGCCGCGATCCTGCACGACGTACTGGAAGACACCCCGGTCGAGCGCGAACGCATTTCATCGGAGTTCGGCGAAACCGTGGCCGAGCTGGTGGATGGCGTCACCAAGCTCGACAAGCTGCAATTCCGCGATCGCCAGGAAGCCGCGGCGGAGAGTTTCCGCAAGATGCTGCTGGCCATGGCGCGCGACCTGCGCGTGATCCTCATCAAGCTGGCCGACCGCCTGCACAACATGCGCACGATCGGCTCGATGAGCCCCGAATCGCGCCGTCGCATCGCGCGCGAGACGCTCGACATCTACGCACCGATCGCCCAGCGCCTGGGCATGAACCGGATCAAGGGCGAGTTGCAGGACCTTGGATTCAAGGGCCTTTATCCCAGGCGCCACGCCGTCATCGTGCGCCGTGTCGCCACCCTGCCGGTGGCGCGCAGCGAAGCCATGTCGCGCATCGAGACGGCCCTGCACGAGCGGCTGGAGAAGGAGGGCATCGCCCACCGCATCGTGTGGCGGGTGAAATCGGCCTACAGCATCTACCGCAAGATGAAGCTGGAGCAAAAGAGCTTCGACCAGGTGATGGACGTGTTCGGCTTCCGCGTGGTGGTGGGTCGGGTGATGGAGTGCTACATGGCGCTCGGCGCCGCACACAGCCTCTTCAAGCCGGTCGAACAGCGTTTCCGCGACTTCATCGCCATCCCCAAGGCCAACGGCTACCAGTCGCTCCACACCCTGCTGTTCAGCCCCTATGGCTCGCACGTCGAGGTGCAGATCCGCACCGAGGAAATGGACCAGGTCGCCGAGCGCGGCATCGCCGCGCACTGGCTCTACAAATCGCCCAACGGCAGCCAGACCAGCGCCCAGAGCCGTGCCCAGGCCTGGCTGTCGGGCCTGCTGGAAAGCCAGCAGGCGGCCGGTTCCTCGCTGGAGTTCCTCGACAACGTCAAGGTGGATCTCTTCCCCGACGAGGTCTACCTGTTCTCGCCCAAGGGCACCATCTTCTCGCTGCCGCGCAACGCCACCGCGCTCGATTTCGCCTATGCGGTGCATACCGACGTGGGCGACCACGCCGTCGCGGCGCGTGTCGACAAGAAACTTGCGCCGCTGCGCACCCGGCTGGTGAGCGGACAAACCGTGGAAATCATCACCGCGCCCTCGGCGGTGCCCAACCTCAGCTGGCTCGACTGGGTGGTTTCCAGCCGCGCGCGCACCTCCATCCGCCACTATCTCAAGCGCCTGCAACACGAGGACGCGGTGGAGCTCGGTCACCTCATGCTGGATCGCGCGCTGGAGGCGATCGACAGCTCGCTCGACCGCATCCCGCCCAAGGTGCTCGACCAGTATCTGGCTGAAGCGCGCCTGCCGCGCCTGGAGGAACTGCTCTCGGAAATCGCCCTGGGCAATCGCATCGCCGCGCAGGTGGCGCAGGCGCTGGTACGTGAAACCGATGATGGCCAGCCACACGCGCCGCATGCCCTCAGCCGCGCCGAGAAGATCCAGATCACCGGTGCCGAACGCGGCGTGCTCACCTTCCCGGACTGCTGCCTGCCGGTGCCCGGCGACGACATCATGGGCTACCTGTCCACCGGCAAGGGCATCGTGGTGCACCGCACCGACTGCCGCAACGTACCCGAGCTGCGCAAGACACCCGAACGCTGGGTGCCGATCAGCTGGGATCGCGAGGTCAGCGGCGAATTCCGCTCCTCGATCCGGATCGAGGTGGAAAACAAGCCGGGCGTGCTGGCGCGCGTGGCCTCGGCGATCGGTGAAACGGGCACCAATATCGACAATGTCGAATACCAGGAACGCGACCTGCACTCCGCGGTACTGGTGCTCTCGCTCGACGTGCGCAACCGCAAGCACCTCGCCGACGTGATCCGCAAGGTGCGGCGCCTGCCGGTGGTGGTGGGCGTGCAACGGCGCTGAGCGCCGGGATTTCCAGCACCTTGGTGCGACCCGCAGCCGGGCCTGCAACGCTACACTTGCAATCCCTTTTTTCCGAGACCGCGCCATGTCCCGCCAGATCATCCATTCCGACGCCGCCCCCGCCGCCATCGGCCCCTACTCGCAGGCTGTGCGGGTCGGAAACACCGTCTACCTCTCCGGCCAGACCCCGCTGAACCCGGCCACCATGAAGCTGGTCGATGGCGACATCAGCGCGCAGGCCCAGCAGGTGTTCAGCAACCTCGCGGCGGTGTGCAAGGCCGCCGGCGGTGACTTTTCCAAGGTGGTGCGGGTGGGCATCTACATGACCGACCTGGGCAACTTCGCCAAGGTGAACGAGGTGATGAAGCAGCACTTCGCCGAGCCCTACCCGGCCCGTTCCACCATCGGGGTTGCGGCCCTGCCGGTCGGCGCACAGGTCGAGATCGACCTGGTGATGGTCCTGGACTGACCGGCACGCGATGAACACCCGTGACGGCGCCGGCAGCGACGCCGCGCGCCGACCGGTTGACAGCCTCAAGGGTGCAGGGCCACAGCTCAGTGCACGACTCGCCGCGCGCGGCCTGGCGACCTTGCAAGACCTCTGGTTGCACCTGCCGCTGCGTTACGAGGATCGCACCCGACTGACGCCGATCCGCGCCCTGCGCCACGGCGATCAGGCCCAGGTGCACGGTCGCATCGAAGCAGTCGAACGCAGCTTTCGTGGTCGACCGACCTTGCGGGTGGCGGTGGGCGATGATTCGGATGCCAGCCTGACGCTGCGCTTCTTCCACTTCCATGCCGCGCAGATGCGCGCGCTGCAGGTGGGCGCGCGCATCCTCTGCCACGGTGAAGCCCGCGGCGGCCTGTTCGGCATGGAGATGGTGCATCCGGGCTATCGGATCCTGGCCGAGGACGCGGCCCTGACCCTGGCCGACCGCCTCGACCCGGTGTATCCGGCGATCGAGGGCGTGGGTCCGGTGCAACTGGCAAAACTCGTCCTCGCGGCACTCGACCACCTGCCGGAAGACGACGCGCTGGAATTGTTGCCGCACGACGCCTTCGGCACGCTCAGCCTGCCCCGCTGGCAGGACGCGGTGCGCTTTCTGCACCAGCCCCCCCCAGGCACCGACCTGCACGAGCTGGCCCGACACCAGCACCCCGCCCAGCAGCGGCTGGCGCTGGAAGAACTCCTCGCCCACC
>CAZTXX010000023.1:16437-19125 GCA_964617405.1 uncultured Aquimonas sp.
CGACACCAGCACCCCGCCCAGCAGCGGCTGGCGCTGGAAGAACTCCTCGCCCACCAGCTCAGCCTGCGCCGCCAACGCCTGGCGGTGAAACAACGCGGCGCATTGCCGCTGACCCCACGCGGGACACTGGCGCGACGTCTGGTTGGTGCCCTGCATTTCGCCCTCACCGGGGCGCAGCGGCGCGTGCTGGCCGAGATCGCGAGCGATCTTGCGCACGACGAACCCATGCTGCGCCTGGTGCAGGGCGATGTCGGCTCGGGCAAGACCATCGTCGCCGCCTTCGCCGCACTCACCGCCATCGAGGCTGGAGCCCAGGTCGCGCTGATGGCACCCACCGAACTGCTGGCCGAACAACACGCGCAGGCGTTTGCCGCGTGGTTCGAGCCGCTCGGGATCGAATCGGTCTGGCTTTCGGGCAAGGTCAAGGGCAAGGCACGCGAAGCCGCCCTGCAACGCATCGCCGAAGGTGCCCCGCTGGTGATCGGCACCCACGCCTTGCTGCAAGAGCCCGTGGCCTTCGCGCGCCTAGCCCTGGTGATCGTGGACGAGCAGCATCGTTTCGGCGTACACCAGCGCCTGACCCTGCGCGACAAAGGCGCCGATGGCCGGCAGGTTCCCCACCAGTTGGTGATGACCGCCACCCCGATCCCCCGCACCCTGGCGATGACCGCTTACGCCGATCTCGATGTCTCGGTGATCGACGAACTGCCGCCCGGCCGCACCCCGGTGCAGACCGTCGCCATCGACGCGCGCCGACGCGACGAACTGATCGAACGTATCCGTGCCGCGTTGGCGCAAGGTCGGCAGGCCTACTGGGTCTGCACCCTGATCGAGGAAAGCGAGGAGCCCGGCGCACCCGGCATGGTCAAAATCGACGCGCAGGCTGCGCAAACCGCCTACGAACTGCTTGTCGAACAACTGCCCGAAGCACGCGTGGGCCTGGTGCACGGGCGCATGAAGCCGGCGGAAAAGCAGGCCGCGATGGCCGCCTTCAAGGCCGGCGAGATCCAGTTGCTGGTGGCCACGACGGTGATCGAAGTAGGCGTGGACGTGCCCAACGCCAGCCTCATGCTGATCGAGAACGCCGAGCGCCTGGGCCTGGCCCAGCTGCACCAGTTGCGCGGTCGCGTCGGCCGCGGTGCCACCGCGTCGAGCTGCGTGCTGATGTACCGCTCGCCCCTGTCCCAGTCGGCGCGTGAACGTCTGGCGGTGATGCGCGAAACCGGCGACGGCTTTCGCATTGCGGAAAAGGATCTGGAACTGCGCGGCCCCGGCGAGCTGCTCGGCACCCGCCAGACCGGCCTTGCCGGCTTCCGCATCGCCGACCCGGTGCGCGATGCGGCCTTGTTGCCGCAGGTGCAATCGGCCGCCGACACCCTGCTCGCCAACGCTCCGCAACTGGCCGACCGCCTGATCGCCCGCTGGATCGGCAACGCGGTGCGCTACGCCGAGGCCTGAGCGCGTTGCAGGGTCACCAGGTCGTCGCGGTGCACGACGGCATCGTCGTAGAAGTAGCCCAGCACCGACTCGATTTCGCGGCTGTGGTGGTGGGCGATGCGGCGGATGTCGCCGGCCGAGTATTGGACGATGCCGCGCGCGATGGCGTGTGTCTCGTTCTCACCGCTGGCGTGGATCTGGACGATGTCGCCGCGCGCGAAATCGCCTTCCACCGACGCGATTCCGCCCGGCAGCAAGGAGGCGCCTTTCTCCGTCAGTGCACGCGCAGCGCCCGCATCCACCAGGATCACGCCCGGTGCGCAGGGTGCGTGGCGCAACCAGTGCTTGCGCGCAGCCAGGCGCGACAGGCCCGCGTTCACCCGCGTGCCGCGCATCGTGCCATGTGTCATCAAGCGCAATGCATCGGCATCGGTGCCGTCGAACAGCACCGTCTGGATGCCGGCACCAGCCGCCTTGGCGGCGGCCTGCAACTTGGTCGCCATGCCGCCTGTACCCACGGCGCTGCCGCTGCCACCGGCCATCGCCATCACCTCATCGGTGATCGCATCCAACGCATCGATGGGGCGCGCCGAGGGGTCGTGGCGGGGATCCGCGCTGTAGAGGCCGGGCACATCGCTGGCGATGAACAGCACGTCGGCATCGATCAAGGCGGCGACGAAGGCGGCGAGATTGTCGTTGTCGCCCAGCTTCAGCTCATCCACCGATACCGTGTCGTTTTCATTGATGATGGGCAAGGCGCCCAGACGCAACAGTTCCAGCAGGGTGGCGCGCGCGTTGAGGTAGCGGCGGCGGTTGCGCAGGTCGTCGTGGGTGAGCAGCACCTGGGCCACGGGGCGCTCGAAGAAGCGCTGCCACAAGCCGATGAGTTGCGCCTGGCCCAGCGCCGCCAGTGCCTGGCGCGCGGCCATCGCGGTATCCCCCTGGTCGGCCTTGGGCAGGATGGCGCGCCCGGCCGCCACCGCACCGGAAGAAACGATCACCACCTCGCGCCCGGCCTGCAGCTGGCTGGAAACAAATTGCGCCAGCGCCAAGGCATGACGCGGCGTCAGCCCGCCACCGGGTGCGGCCAACAAGCTGCTGCCGACCTTGAGGACGGCACGCTTCCAGTGCGGCAGGGGCTGTTCGGTGAAAGCGGGCGAAGAGGTGGGCATGGCGTGTGCGTCGATTCGACAGGGCGTATTCGTGAAGGTCAATCAAAATGGTGGAAACCGCTTTGCGGGTTCCGCCCTG
>CAZTXX010000024.1:0-18820 GCA_964617405.1 uncultured Aquimonas sp.
GCAGGTCGATCATCGGGTAGGCCACGATCTGGCCCGGGCCGTGATAGGTCACCTGCCCGCCGCGATCCACCGGCACCACGGGGATGTCGCCCGGTGCCAGCAGGTGTTCGGGCTTGCCGGCCTGGCCCTGAGTGAAGACCGGATCGTGCTCCACCAGCCACAACTCGTCGTCGGTATCGTCATCGCGTGCATCGGTGAAGGCCTGCATCGCGTGCCAGACCGGCAGGTAGGGCTGACGCCCCAGGTCGCGTACCAGTACGCTGCGCAACAGCGCCGGATCGGGTGACTCGGGGATCAGACCGTCCACTTCACTTCCGGATGGTTGCGCAGTGCCGCATGGGCGGCATCGTACTGGGCACGGTCACGCGCCTCGAAACTGATGCGTACCGAGACATAGCGTCCGCCGGTGGATGCGCGCACCGTCACTTCCTCGTGACGCACGGTGATGCCGGCCGCTTCCAGCAGGGCCGGAAGCTCACGCTCGAGGCCGGCCTCTGCCGCGCCCATGGCCGAGAGCTCGAAGACGCCGGGAAACTGGAAACCGTGATCGGGGTTGTCGCTTTGCAGGATGCAGGTCGGGGGAATGTTCATGGCGCCATTATCGGGGCGCGGGCTGCCGATCCCAAGAGCCCGACCTGCCCCTGCCGACCCGGTGTGGAAGCAACCGGCGTCGGGGTTTCAGTTGTCACCCAGGCGGGTCAGCAGGCGCAGCTGGTTTTTTGACTCCGTGTAAACGCCGTCGGCGCGCAGCGCATCGGGGGATTGCAGGTTGTCCGACGCGGGGGCTCTCCAGGGAATCGGATTCACCGGTCCGGGAACATAGGCCGTCCACTGCAACGGATCGCGCTCCGGGATGGACTCGCCCACTGTCGCCAGGCGGAACTCGATCGGGATGATCACGTCCCAGTAGGGCCGTTCGGCCAGCGGGCCCTGACTCGGCACACGATAAGTCCACTGCTTCATCGCCTTGATTGAAGGCGAAGCCAGCATCGCGCGCATCCGGTCCATGCTCCGCTCCGAGCCCACGACGTGCAGGTTCACCTGGCGCACCGCGACGTCTTCCACCTGCCCGTCGCGGCCAATCTTCACCGCCATGTAGACGTCCCCTTCAACGCGCATTCGCACCACGTCCTTCGGATACACCGGCACAACCCGGTGCACCGACGCCACGCTGGTCGGGTCGTTTTCGTCATAGTCCTGGAACGAAGCGCCGCGGATCGAGACCACGTGCCCGCCATCCTCCACCTGGCGCGCCACCACGCGCAGGCTCATTGGCGCACGCGTCGCTACCGCTTCGCCGTTGTCGTCCAGCGGCGGCTGGAACTCCCAGCGCGGCACCTGGTCGAGGACGAATGCCGCGACGCCGGCGGGGATCCGTTCGGGCTCGTCCAGTGTCACCTCGTCGACCCGCCCCTGCGCGTTGACCGCGATGGTGCCCATGAGCTGCAGGCTGTGCTCGACGGTCTTGCGCACCGCCCGCGCGTTCTTGGCGCTGGCCGGCGGGGTCAGCAGGCACAGGGCCACGAGGACAACGGCTGCGAAACGGAAAATGTGGATCATCGGGAGCTCCCTGCATTACATCGAACACATGCCGATCACCCCCTGTTGCGCTCGGCTGGCGTACACCGGCAGGGTACCGCATCGCGTACCGTGGTGAAGACAGACCTGCCGTACACCTACTCCGCCCGCAGCGCGGCGATGGGGTCAAGCTGGGCGGCCTGGCGCGCGGGATAGACGCCGAAGGCGAGGCCGATCAGGGCGCACAGGGCGGTGGCGATGAAGATCGGCAGCGGTGCCCAGGCCACCTGCCAGCCAGCGAGCGTGGCGATGAGGTAGGCCAGCACCGCGCCGAACACCACACCGAGCAGGGCGCCGAGCACGCAGATGACGAAGGTCTCGCGCAGGAACTGGGCGATCACGTCACGCTGGCGCGCACCGAGCGCGCGCAACAGGCCGATCTCGCGGCGGCGTTCGAGCACGTTGGCAAGCATGATGTTCATGATGCCGATACCGCCCACCAGCAGGCTGACCCCGGCGATGGCGGCCATCACGATCTGGAAGATGCGCTGGGTTTCCTGGTGCTGGCGGTAGAGCTGGGCGGGCACGACGAGGCTGGTGTCCTCGACTCCGCCGTGGCGCTGGTCGAGTACGGCGGCGGCTACCCGCGCCGCTTCGGCGATACGTGCCGGGTCGCTGATGCGCACCCAGAAGCGGTCGACCTCGTCCTCCATCGGCTGGGTGCGCAGGCGTGCACGGGCGGTCGACAGCGGTATGAAGGCGCGATTGCTTTCCAGCCCGAGTTGCACGCCTTCGAATTTGTCGGAAGAAAGGTCGCGGTCACTGAGCACGCCCACGACTTCGAACCAGGCGTGGTTGAGCTTGACCGCCTGGCCCAAGGCGTTGCCGTCCGGGAACAGGTCGTGCGCGGCCTGATAGCCCAGCACCACCACCGAGGCCAGGCCGGTCTCGTCGGTCTCATTCAGCACGCGGCCTGATCCCGGTGTCAGCCCCGCCAGTTCGAAATAGTCGGGAGTGACGCCACTGACCTGGGCGTCGCCTGCACCGGAGGCGCTGAAGGCGGCGTGGGTCTTGATGCGCTTTTCGGCGGCGAACCGCTCCGTGCCTGGCACCGATTCCAGCACCGCGCGCGCGTCGGCCACGGTCAGCCCCATGCTGCGGTTGCGGTTCTCTCGCAGGGAATCGGCATCGAAGGTCCGGGCTTCGACGATCAGGTTGTTGAGCCCCAGGCCCTGCACCAGCTTGAGCGCCTCGCGCCGCGAGCCTTCACCCACGGCCTGCATGGCGACGATGGCGCCGATGCCGAAGATGAGGCCGAGCAGGGTGAGGCCGGTGCGCAGCTTGCGGCGGGAGAGCTCCTCCAGCGCCTCGCGCCACAGGCCGAGCGTCGCCTGCCAATCCCCGGATGCGGTGCGCGTCATGCTGCGGTTTCCTCGTCTGTCGCGCTGACGGTGTTCGCGCGCTCCATCGATTCGGGCAACAGCAGCACCGCATCGCCGGCAGCCAGACCGGAAACGATGCGGGTGCGTGCCGGGCCGCGCGCGCCGGTTTCCACGTTCCGACGTTGTGCCTCGCCGCGATGAACCACATAGACATAGCTCTGGCCGGCGTCGGATCGAAGCGCCACATTGGGTACGCTCAATGCCACTTCGTTGCCCGCGTTGAGGTGCAGCACGGCGCGGAAGGCCTGGCCCGGCACCCAGCCCCAGCGCTGTACGGCTTCCGCCGGCAACGGGGCCTTGGCCTTGAGGTAACGCACCGGGTTGTCACGGCCGGCGGCTTGCGCCGAGTTGGCAACGAACTCCAGTGCGGTGGTCGCTACCTGCTCGGGATGGCCGAGCGGATGGATGCTCATCGGCAGTCCCTTCTCCACGTCGTGCGCGTCCAGTTGCGGGATGGAAATCTCCAGCTCCAGCGTGGAGGTGTCGGGCAGGCTGCCCAGCTCGTTCTGGGCCCAAAGTGTGGAGCCCACGGTGGGCTTGTCGCCGCTCCAGTCGGCCTCCAGCACCAGCACGCCGTCGTGCGGGGCGACCAGCTCCAGCGATGACAGATCCTCGCGCCGCAGGTTGGCGGTGTGTTGGTGGGTGGCGGCCTGGGCGTCGACCACGGCCAGTTCGGCGCTGCCGCGGTCGCTGGCCTGATCGAGCCGCCAGCGCAGGGTGCCGTCCTTGGCATCGAGGAAGGCACGGTCCTGGATCGCATCGAGGATTTCGTTGCGGGCGAACATGCTGAGGTCCGCTTCGGCATAGCGGGTGGCGATGGCGAGGTCCGAATCCACCTGGGCCAGATCCACCTCCAGGCGGCCGACGGTGGACTCCAGCGCCTCCTGTTTGCTGGCGCGGGTCAGGGCATTGCGCTGGATTTCCAACAGCGCCTCAGTGAGCTGGAGCTCGCCCTGGGCGGCGGAGAAGCGCGCGATGATGTCGCCTTTCCGCACGAAACTGCCGTCAGGCACGAGTTCGGTGAGCTGCTGGCGCGCCCAGTTGCGCCCCGGCACCACCAAGGGTGTGGAGCGTACCGCGCGCACCTGGCCCTGGACCTCGATGTCCAGCACCAGCGGCGCGGCAACGAGCACCTCCACCGGCAGATCCTGCCGCGGGGTTCCGGAGCAGGCGATGACCGCCAGCAGGCTGGTTGCCAGCGTCGTGATTCGAAGCAGGCTCATGGTTGACCGGCCTCCGTCCGGCCGGGCGCAAGTTCTACGCGCACCCCCTGTCCCGGTTTGAGTTTGGCCTCGGTGCGCTCCAGTTCCACGATCAGGTCGACCACCGGCACCGGCTGCACGCGCGATTTGCTGCGCACCACGCGGCCGATGTCGGCGACATGCCCGTCCAACACGACGCCGCTGCCTTCGGCCACCACGCGCGCGCGCATCCCGACGGCAACCCGTGTCAGGTCGCGCTCGTCCACCTGGGTGCGCACGGCGAGGGTGTCCATGTCAGGGATCTCGGCCACGGCCTGGCCACGGAACACGCGCGAGCCCACCGCATACTTCTCACCGTTCCAGGTACTGCGATGGGCGAGCAGGCCGGCGCGCCGGGCAGTGATCCGCAGCGCGGCCAGCGAGGTTTCCAGGCGATCGATCTTGTGCTGCAACAGGGCGATCTCCGAGTCGACCAGGCGCAATTCCTGATGCCGCTGCCCGGCGGCCAGCCGCTCGCGTTCGACCGCCAGCGCCATCAGCTCCTCGGCTTCACCGCGCTCGATCACCAGCTTGCGGTAGTCGACCCTTCGCACCAGGGCCTCGGGTTGGGTCGCCTTGCGCTGCGCCTTGTCCAGGCTGGCACGGCGCTCCTCGGTGGCGAGGCGCTCGTTGCGTTCGCGCTCGGCCAGCTCCAGCACGAGTTGTCCGCGCTGGGATTCCTTCTCCGCCAGTTCGCTGCGCCGGCCCAGAAGCTGATTCTGGGCATCGCCGCCATCGAACACCACCACCACGTCGCCGGGCTTCAGCAGTGAGCCGTCCGGGGCCATCTCGGTGATGTTGAGGCTCCACAGGTCATCGATGGACGGCGGAGCGATCTGTTCGGATTGACGCGCGAACACCTCGCCGTCCAGGCGCAGCGTTTGCGCCGGGGCCAGGGTGGGCCACAGGAACAGGAGCGCAAGCACCAACAGGCGGCTCATGGCGCAGCCTGCGCGCTGATGGCGGCATCGGCCGGCGGGATGTCCACGCGCACGCTCATGCCCGAGAGCAGGCGCGGCGACAGTGCAGGGTCGTCGAGCACCACGTCCAGCTCGAAGTAGCGCCCGTCACCCCATTCTTTTTTCGCCTCGGGCGCGCCGGCGATGCGTTCGATCCGTCCGTCCGCAACCACGCCGGGCAAGGCATCGAAGCGCAGCGTGACTGCTTGACCCTGACGCAAGGCGCCGCGTTCGGATTCCAGGGCCCAGGCGCGAACGCCCATGGCGCCGTCGCCGGCGACTTCGCCGACCTGCGCGCCGGGATACGCCGACATGCCTTCGGCATAACGCCGGCCGCTGCGTGGGTCGAAACCGTGGCGGACCGTGCCGGCACGGGTGGCGCGTTGCTCGGCGCCTTCCACCTGCAGGCGGTGGTAGCCCAGTTGCGCCCCCAGCTTGCGGGTTTCCAGCTCCGCATCGACCTGCCGGCGCTGCACCGCGCCTTGGGCTGCGGCCAACTCTTCGACTTTCAGGTCATGCTCGCGCCGGGCACGTTCGTATTCGCCGGCGTAGCGGTCAAAATCCAGCGCCGAAAGGTGTTCGCGCGGGATCTCCGCGTCCACCTGGGCCTTGTCGCGGGTGGCACGCGCCTGGATCAGGGCGATCCGCGCTTCGATGGCCTTCACCCTGAGCTCGGCCAGTTCCTTGTCGCGGCGCGCGGCGGCCTGTTCGATCTGCGCTTCGAGCTCCTGCAACTGGCTCAGTGAATTGCCTGGATCGAGCCGGATGAGCACGTCACCCGGCACCACCCGGGTGCCTTCGGGAACGAGATATTGCAGCGTTGCGGGGGCGATTTCGCTCTGCGGCATCAGGATCGGCTCGGCGTCGAGCGCGCGCACCTGGCCACTCACCATCAGCGGGCCGGCGAGAGCCGGGGCACCGGCGAGCGCCAGTGCCAGCAGCAGGCCGGTACGGAACACGAACTCAGGCCGCCGTGTCATGTTCGATCTTCCCGTCGCGCAGCCGCACCTGGCGCGGCGCGTGCGCGGCGACGTCGTTGTCGTGGGTCACCATCACCACGGTCTGGCCTTCCTGGTGCACCTCGTCGATCAGTGCCAGCACGTCCTTGGCGCTGCGCGAATCGAGGTTGCCGGTGGGTTCGTCGGCAAGCAGCAGGGCGGGCTTCAACACCAGGGCACGCGCGATCGCGGCGCGCTGCATCTGCCCGCCGGAGAGCTCACCAGGGCGATGGCCCATGCGGTCGCCCAGGCCGACGCGGTGCAGCAGGATTTCCGCACGACGCGGCGCTTCCGGATCGGGATGCTCGGAAAAACGCATCGGCAGCAGCACGTTTTCCAGTACCGTCAGGCGTGGCAGCAGATGAAAGCTCTGGAACACGAAGCCGATATGCCCGTTGCGCACCCGGCTGGCGGCGGTGTCGTCGAGCGTGCGCACCTCGATGCCGTTGAGCCGATAGCTGCCGCTGTCGGGTCGGTCCAGGCAACCCAGCACGTTGAGCAGGGTCGACTTGCCCGAGCCCGACGGCCCGGTGAGCGTCACGTATTCACCCGCGCGGATCGCAAGATCGATGCCGTCGAGCGCGCGCACGGTCTGGCCGCTCATGCGGTAGTGGCGGGTGACCGAGTCAAGTTCGATCATCGTGGGTTGCAGTCCTTGGGAGGCCGGCGCAGGGTGACAATGACCCGAGCGGACGGAGAAGGTTCGGGCGGCCATGGTAGCGATACGGGCTCGCCGCGACACCTGCTGTTCGACAGGTGTGCGGGCCGGAGGACCGGGCAACTGTTCCACTTTCGTGAACATCGAATTCCATTCAATCCGGTTTATCCGGCCTCGGCCAGTCCATAAGATGGACGCCATGGACATTCAGATTCTTCCGGCACGGGAACGCGGCTGCACCCGCCTCGGCTGGCTCGACAGCCGCCACAGCTTTTCCTTCGGCCACTACTACGAACCCCGCCGCATGGGTTTTGGCGCGCTGCGGGTGATCAACGAGGACAAGGTGGCGCCCGATGGCGGTTTTTCCACCCATCCGCACGCCAATATGGAAATCGTCTCGATCGTGCTCTCCGGCGCGTTGGCGCACCGCGACAGCATCGGCCATGTGCAGACGATCCAGGCCGGCGAGGTGCAGCGCATGAGTGCGGGCTCCGGTGTCGAGCACAGCGAGTTCAACCCCTCGTCCAGCGAGGCGGTGCACTTCCTGCAGATCTGGTTGCATCCGCTGCACCGCGATCAGCCGCCAAGCTATGCGCAACGTGCCTTCGACCAGGACGAGCGCATCGGCCGCTGGCAGACCGTGGTGTCACCCGATGGCCGCGAAGGCAGCCTGGACATCGACCAGGACGCCATCCTGCAGATGGCCACGGTACCGGCCGGCGGCGTGCTTTGCCGACAACTGGAGCCGGGTCGACGCAGCTTTTTGCAAGTGACCAGTGGCGCGCTGCAGATCGGTGACCATGCCCTGGGTGCCGGTGACGGCGTGGCGATCCGCGATGGCGGTGAACTTGTGCTGCGCGCCGAGGTCGACTCCGGGCTCGTACTGTTCGATCTCGCCTGACACCCCACCTTGCAAGGAAACGTGATGATGCCCCTTCCGCTCGATGACGCCGCGCTCGACCAGCTCTTCCGCAACGCGCGCACCTTCGGGTTCTCGCACGACAGCTGGCTCGACAAGCCGGTGTCCATCGACCAGCTCAGGCAGATCTGGGCGCTGGCGCGCCTTGGGCCCACGCAAACCAACACGGTGCCGGCGCGCATCGTCTGGGTGGTGTCGCCCGAAGCCAAGGCGCGACTGATTCCGCTGATGGACGAGGGCAATCGCGACAAGACCCTGACCGCGCCGGCCACCGCGATCATCGGCGCCGACCTGTCGTTCTTCGAAAAGCTGCCCTACCTCTACCCGCACGCCGATGCGCGCGAATGGTTCGAAGACTCGCCCGAGGCCTCCTTGCTGTTGACCGCCTGGCGCAGCAGCTCGCTGCAGGGTGCCTACCTCATCATGGCCGCGCGGGCGCTCGGCCTGGACTGCGGGCCGATGTCGGGCTTCGATGCCGACAAGGTCACCGCGGAGTTTTTCCCCGGCACGAAGATCCGTGCCAATTTCATCTGCAACATCGGCCACGGCAACCGTGCCGCATTGCGCCCACGCAACCCGCGGCTGTCGTTTGACGAAGCCTGCCGCATCGCTTGATCCGTTCCCCCACGATTTCCGGAGATTTCCCATGAAAACCCGTCTTCTCACCCTCGCCCTGGTTTCCGCCGCCGTCCTGACTCCCGCGTTCGCCGAGCCGGTCACCTACACCATGGATCCCACCCATACCCAGATCGCGTTCACCTGGAGCCATATGGGCTTTTCCAACATCACCGGCCGCTTCGACGCGACCGAAGGCACCATCGTCTATGACCCGGCCAATCCGTCGGCGTCCTCGATCGAGGTGAGCACCCGGATCGACAGCGTCACCTCGGGCGTGGCCAAGCTCGACGAGGAGTTCCGCGAGGCCGCGTTCTTCGACGCCGGTCAGTTCCCCACCGCCACCTTCAAGAGCACCAAGGTGGAAGCAGCGGGTGAGGGCAAGCTCAGCGTCACCGGTGATCTGACCATCCACGGCGTCACCCAGCCGGCCACCTTCGATGTGACGGTCAACAAGGTCGGCGAGCACCCGATGCGCAAGGTACCGGCGGCCGGCTTCGATGCCTCGGGTACGATCGACCGCACCGCCTTCGGCGTCGACAAGTACACCATGGTGACCGGCCCGGAAATCCGCCTGCACATCACCACCGAGGCGCATGCCGCCAAGTAAGAAAGCGTCCGGGCGCGGCATCGTCCGCGCCCGGCAGCCGCCGGCGTTTGCGCGCCGCCGGCCGACGGCAATGGTTTCGCGCTAAAATGTGACGTTCACCGTCGCTTGCACGAGATCACCCATGAGCACCGCACTGGCCCCCGCCAACGCGCAGAAGCGCTATGAAGTCACCCGCGCCGACCTGACGCTGTCGTGCCCGATGCCGGGCATGGAGCTGTGGAACTCGCACCCGCGGGTCTACCTGCCGGTGGATGCCACCGGTGAGGTCCGCTGCCCCTATTGCAGCGCGGTCTACGTGCTGAAGGACTGATGCGGCAACGAGGGCCAACGTGCCCATGCCGCTCACGGTGATGCAGCTGCTGCCGGCGCTCGAGTCCGGCGGCGTCGAGCGTTCCACCATCGAAATCACGCAGGCACTCGTACGCGCCGGGCACCACGCCCTGGTGGTGTCGGCCGGTGGCCGGCTGGTGGCGGACCTGGAGGCGGCCGGCGGCAACCATTTCGCGCTTGCCATCGGTCGCAAGTCGCCATGGACCCTGCGCCATGTGGCGACGCTGCGGCGCCTGATCGCGCAACATCATCCCGATGTCCTGCACCTGCGCTCGCGCCTGCCCGCCTGGATCGCACACTTCGCGCTGCGCGGACTGTCCGGGCACAAGCCGCATGTCGTCACCACGGTGCACGGCCTGAATTCGGTGAGCCGCTACAGCGCCATCCTCACGCGCGGTGAGCGGGTGATCTGCGTCTCCGATACCGTGCGCCGCCACGTGCTCGAGCACTACCCCGCGGTGGATCCGCAGACCCTGCGGGTGATCGAACGCGGCATCGACCCGGCGGCGTTTCCACGCGGCTACCGTGCGGGAAGCGACTGGCTCGCGGCGCTGCACGCGCAACACCCCGAATTGCGCGCGCGGCCCTGGTTCGTATTGCCCGGACGCGGCACCCGGCTCAAGGGTCATGCCGAGGCCATCGCGCTGATCGCCCGCTTGCGCGCACAAGGCAACGATGCGGCCTTGCTGCTGCAAGGGGTGGTCGACGCCGGGCGCGAGCGTTATCTGGCCGAGTTGCGCGCCCAGGCCATGCGGCTCGATGTGGTCGACGCCGTGGCCTTTGCCCCGCCGCGCCGCGACATCCGCGAGGTGATGGCCGAGTCGACCGCCGTGTTGCAGCTCTCCGGCAAGCCCGAAGCCTTCGGCCGCACCGTCGCCGAGGCCTTGTCGCTGGGCGTGCCGGTGCTGGGCTGGGACCACGGCGGGGTGAGTGAGCTGCTGGCGCGTGGCTTTCCCCAGGGCGCGGTGCCGCGCGGCGACATGGATGCGCTGGCCGCACGCGCCGGTGAATGGCTGGCCAGGCGCCCGCGACCCGCGCCGTTCGAGGCGTTCTCGCTCCAGGCCATGCAGGCGGCCACCCTCGCGGTCTATGCGGAGGTTTGCGGTGAGTCCTGACAAGCCGCGCCTGTCGATCGCCCACGGTTTGCTGCTGGGCACCGTCGCGATGCTGCCTTTTGGCGTCGGACCCGAATTGCCGATGCTGGCCCTGTCCATTGCCGGCATCGTGCAGCTGCTGCGGGGTGCCATCGACTGGCGGCTGCCCGGCACGCGTCTGGCCCTGGTGCTCGGCTTGGCCTACTGGTTGCCCCAGTTCATCTCGGCCTTCGACAGCGTGGCGACGCAGAAAAGCTGGACCGAGGTGGTGCTGGATCTGCGCTTTTTGCCGGTACTGCTGTTTGTTGCGCAGCCGGTGGAAGATGCGCCCGGCGCGAACCGGATGCTGCTGTCCTGCATCGCAGCCCTCAGCTTGGCCTGGTGCGCCGACGCGCTGCTGCAGGCCACCACCGGCTACAGCCTGGGTGGCGCGGCCACCGGCGACAGGCTGAGCGGCATCTTCGGCGCCGACAATCTCAAGCTCGGTGGCGTGCTTGCCGTACTCGCGCCCTTCGCGCTGATCGCCGGCTGGCAAAGATTCCGCGCCTGGGGCTTCATCGCGGTCTTTGTGGTGGTGTTGATCGTGGTGCTGTTGGCGGGCGCGCGGGCGGCCTGGTTCGGGCTGGTGCTTGGGACCGTGCTCTGCCTTTGGCACCTGCTGGGAATGCGTCGCGCCCTGCCCCTGCTCGCGGGTGTCATCGTGCTGTGTGCGGCGGTGGCGAGTGGCGGATACTTTGCCTCGGAACGCTTCGCCGAACGCGTCGACCGCACCGCCGCCGCCCTCAACGGTGATCGCGACGGACTCGACCACGCGCTCGCCGGGCGCCTGGGCATCTGGGAATCCGCCTGGCGCATGGGCGAAGACCACCCGTTGAACGGCGTGGGCGTGCGCGCCTTCCGCTACGCCTATCCTGATTACGCCAATCCCGACGATCATTTCGTCGACTCCGAAACCGGCCAGGGCGCCTTCCACGCCCACCAGATCCTGCTCGAACTCTGGAGTGAAACCGGCGGTGTCGGCCTGGCCTGCTGGCTGCTCGCCAGCATTTTCGCCTGGCGCCATTGGCACCGCCTTTCCGTCCCGGCGCGGAACACCGCCATGCCCGCCGCCGTGGCCCTGGTCGTGGCCTTGTTCCCGCTCAACACCCATTACGCCGTGTACTCGGCCTTCTGGGGCCTGCTGCTGGTCTGGTTGCTGGGCGCGTGGCTGGCGCTGATGAATGCGTCGGATGCGGACTCAACACGGCGTCACAGCGGTTGAGTGCTTCGCACTCGATCAGTCATACACCGGCGCGGCGCCTTCCGGGCGGCGTTTGAAGCGTTTGTGCAGCCAGAGATATTGTGCCGGCGCATCGCGCGCCATGGCTTCGATGGCGGCCATCACGCGGGCGGTGTCGGCGACCGGGTCGGCGCTGGGGAAGTCTTCGAAGGCGGGTTTCACTTCCAGGGTATAGCTGCCGTCGGCTTCGCGCCGGTGGAAGAAGGCGAACACGGCGGCGCCGGAAAGTCGCGCGAGCTGATGGGTGGAGGTGAGGCTGCGCGCGGGTTCGCCGAAAAAGGGCACGAACACGTTGTCGCCGCGCAAGGTGTCCTGGTCGGGCGCGAACCACAAGGCGCCGCCCTGCTTGAGGTAACGCAAGGCCGGACGCAGTTCGTCACGACCGAACATCGCGCTGGCGTAGCGCAACCGGCCGCGCTTCACCGCCCATTCCATCGCATCGGTATCGTGGGGGCGGTACATGCCGGCAAGCGGCACCTTGTCGCACAACAGTCGGCCACAGATCTCCAGCGTCATGAAATGACCTGAGATGAGGATCGCGCCACGCCCTTCGGCGAGCGCGCGCTGCAGGTGTTCCACGCCGATGAAGCGCGCACTTCGCCGCATCGGCGCGATGCTGCCCCACCAGGCGCGGGCGAACTCGAACAAGCCGATGCCCAGCGCACTGAAGTTCTCGCGCAGCAGGGCTTCACGCCAAACCTCGTCGTGTTCGGGAAAGCACAGCGCGAGATTGGCGCGCACCACGCGCCGACGGGAGGCGAGCAGGTGCCGCAACACCCATCCCAAGGCATGCCCGAGCCCACGCTGCAGACCCCAGGGAAGTTGCGCGGCCAGCCACAGCAGGCCGATGCCGAACCATGTCGGCCACTGGCGGGCGGACAGTGGCGGGGCGGGCAATGGAAGAACGGCAGGCAGCGGGCGAGTGGATGGGCTCATGCACAGCGGATTGTCGGCATCGGTGCATGGTAACGGCTATCCTTTCACCGATGGCTTCCGTACCCAGAATGGCGCGGCTGGGCAGTGCGGTACGGCGTTTCGCCTACACCGTGGTGCTGTACCTGCTCACACCGCTGATCTTCTACCGCCTGGTGTTTCGCGGGCTGCGCGCGCGCGGGTATTTTTCGCGTTGGTTCGAGCGCTTCGGTTTTTTCCCCGATCCACACATCGCGGCCTCGATCTGGGTGCATGCCGTTTCCGTGGGCGAGGTGAACGCGGCGGCACCGTTGATCGACGTGCTGCGCCTGCGTTACCCGGATCGACACTTCGTCATCACCACGGTCACGCCCACAGGCTCCGACCGGGTGCGCCAGCTCTGGGGCGACGAAGTCTTCCACGTCTATCTGCCCTACGACCTGCCAGGCGCGGTGCGGCGTTTCCTGGCGCGGGTACGCCCGGCCATCGCGGTCATCATGGAAACCGAGATCTGGCCGAACCTGTTTCGCCAGTGCGAGCGCCATCGCGTGCCGGTGCTGATCGCCAATGCGCGCCTGTCGCGCAAATCGCTCGATGGCTATGGGCCGGTGCGCCCGCTGGTGCGCGCTGCGATTCGCAGCGCCACCTTCATCGCGGCGCAGTCGCAACGTGATTCGCAGCGTTTCCTGGAACTGGGCGCACGCCCGGATCGGGTGCGGGTGGTGGGCAACCTGAAGTACGACATGCACGTGTCCGAAGCGTTGGCTCCGCAGGCCGCGCGATGGCGGGAACAATGGGGCGCGCAGCGCCCGGTGTGGATCGCCGCCAGTACGCACGAAGGTGAGGAGCTGCCGGTGATCGAAGCGCATTCACACCTGTTGCGGCGTTTCCCCGATGCCCTGTTGATCGTGGTGCCGCGCCATCCGGAGCGGTTCCGGCCGATGGTGCAGCTGTGCCGCAGCTACGGTTTCCTGACGGCGAGCCGCAGCGAAGACATCATGGCGCGTCCGGAAACCCAGTGCTTCGTGGTCGATACGCTGGGCGAGCTGGTGCCGTTCTGTGCCACGGCCGACGTGGCCTTCGTGGCGGGCAGTCTGGATCCGATCGGTGGCCACAACGTGCTGGAACCGGCGGCGCTTGGGGTACCGGTGATCGTCGGCCCCAACACCTTCAACTTCGCGGAGGTGACCGAACAGCTGATCGAGCGCGGCGCTTGCCTGCGCATTGCCGACAGCGAGGGCCTGGCAACTGCCTTGCAGCGTCTGCTCGGCCAGCCGGAGCTGCGCCGGACGATGGGCGAGGTCGCGATGTCGGTGGTGGAAGAAGAACGCGGCGCGGCTGAACGCACGTTGGAGATCGTGCGCCGCACGCTCGCCGGGAAGCGGCCGATCACGATCGGTTGACAACAACGATGATCGCGCCCTGATGCAAACGGGGCGCCGTGTGGCGCCCCACAGTCGCTGTGGTACCGGAGCTCGCCCGCCGGGAATCGCTCCGCGACGGGCTGCTTTCAGCCCTCCGTCCGGCTGCCGTCGTCGGCCAGCGCGGCTTCGGCGTCGCGCACCAGGTAACGGTTGGTTTCAGCCACGTCGTCGATGCCGACGACGCCGGCGGCCTGCTTGAGACGCAGGGTGTTGACGAGGAAGTTGTGGCGCGAGCTGGAGTAGTCGCTCTGCGCCTGGAACAGCACCTGCTGGGAGAGCAGCACATCCACGATGGTACGGGTGCCCACCTCGAAACCGGCCTCGGTGGCTTCCAGGGCGCTGCGCGCCGAAACCACCGCCTGCTTGCGCGCTTCCACCTCGCTGATGCCGGCCTCCAGGGCGCGGTAAGCGTTGCGCGTCTGGCGCAGGATGGCGCGCTGGTTCTGGTCGTATTGCAGGGCACGCTGGTCGCGCGTATTGAGTGCCATCCTGACCTGGGACTGGGTGGCGAATCCCGAGAAGATCGGCACCGTGAGATTCACGCCCACGCGCCAATCGTCACCGGTGTTGTTGCTGGGGATCACGCCGAGGTCCGCGGCCGAGGTGCCCCAGCCGTAGCTGCGGCCGCGGCTGGCGCTGGCTGAAAGACTGGGCAGGTGGCCGGCACGCGCGGTGGCCACGTCGAGTTCATCGGCCTGGGCCGAGAGCGCCTGCGCGCGCAGGGTGGGGTTCTGGTCGAGCGCCAGGTTCACCCAGGCTTCGACGCCTTCCGGAGTGGGGCGCGCCGGGCTGAAATCCTCGCTCAGGCCACGCAGGTTTTCCAGCGGCTGGCCGATGATCTGCACCACGGCTTCACGTGCATCTTCCAGGGCCACCTCCGCACTGATGGTGCCGGCGCGTGCGCCGTCGTAGCGGGCCCGTGCCTCGTGCACGTCGGTGATGGCGGTCAGACCCACCTCGAAGCGCTGTTCGGCCTGGTCGAGCTGGCGCTTGACGGCGCGTTCGTTGGCGCGCGCAAACACCAGTGCGTCGATGGCGGTGAGGTTGTTGAAGTAGACCTCGGCCACGCGCACGATGAGGTTGTCGTTTTCGGCGTCGTATTCCGCTTCCGCCACCTCGTTGCGCTTTTTCGCGGCGCGCAGTTGGGTGTAGTCGGAATGGTTGTAGATGGTCTGGTTGAGTTGCAGGCCATAGTTGCGCCCGCTGGAATGCGAGCTGGTGTTGCTGGTCGACACGATCGGCGGATCCACCGACAGCACACGCTCGCCGGAGCTGTCCGAGCCGCTGCGCGAATAGCTGGCCGAGCCGGAGAGCGAGGGCAGGAGGTTGGAACGGCTCTGGGTGATGCGGATCTGGCCGGCCTCACGCGAGACGTCGGCAATGGCCAGTTGCGGGTCGCTGTCACGCGCCAGCGTATAGGCCTGCATCAGGTCGGACGCGGCCGCCGTGCCACCGGCGCCAAGCAGCAACGCGGTGGCAAGCAGGGAGATTCGTGGCAACGACATGCAAGACTCCTGGAATGAAATGGGATCAGAGCGAGAAACGCGGTGTCGGTTCCGCACCGATCAGATAGGGAAGTTCGGTTTCGAACAGGCCTTCGCTACTGGCCCGGCCCTGTGCGTCGACGCGATACACCGAAGCACGCTGCACCGGCGCCTCGCCTTCGACCACGAAGAGACGACCACCGGGCTTGAGCCAGCCCAGGAACGCCTGCGGCAACGAGGCGACCGCCGCGGTGATCGCCACCGCGTCGAAACGGCGACCGGGGTCGTATTCGAGTGCATCGGCCTGTTCAACGCGGATGTTGGCCAAACCCGTCGCCTTGAAGCGCGCGTCGGCGCGTTCGACGAAATCGCCGTGGATGTCGATGCTCACCACATCGCGCGCCAGATGCGCGAGGCAGGCGGTGAGGTAGCCGCTGCCGGTACCCACTTCGAGCACTTCGTCCTCGGGTGAGAGTTCCAGCGCCTGCAGCACACGGCCTTCGACCACCGGCTTCATCATGGTCTGCCCGTGCTCCAGCGGCAGCGCCGTGTCGGCAAAGGCGAGGCGACGATGACCTGCGGATACGAAATCTTCGCGTTGCACGGTGCCCAGCACGTGAAGCACGCGCGGGTCGAGCACATCCCAGGCGCGCACCTGCTGGGTGACCATCAGCATGCGGGCCTGTTCAAAATCGAGCGACATGGTTTCAGCCTCGGAAACGTGGGCGGGACGGAACCTGCAATTTTAGCAGGCTAACGCGACACAGCGTCGTGGCGAAGTGCCGGAAGTCAAGGGATTTCGTGCCGACGGCGATGCGCCGACGTGTACACTGCGCGCCAACCTTCAGATGTTTCTGCCGCCATGCGTCGATTTCCCGTCTCCGCCCTGTTCATGTTCCTCGTCGCGGCCTGCCCCCTGGCCGGTGCGGCCACGGGTCAGCTGGACCCGCAGGAACGCAGCGCTTTCCTGGCCGAAGTAGCGCAGAAATACGGGGTCGAACAGGATATCGCCGGTCCGTTGCTGGACAAGGCGCAGTATCGCCAGAGCATCATTGATGCGATTACCCGGCCGGCCGAGGCCAAGCCCTGGAAGGACTACCGGCCGATCTTTCTGACCGCCGACCGCATCGGCAAAGGCAAGGCCTTCCTTGCCGAACACGCGGATGCATTGAACGAAGTCGCCACCCACACCGGGGTGGCGGCACCGCTGCTGGTGGCCATCCTCGGGGTGGAAACCGGCTATGGCGCCAATACCGGGCGCTACAAGGTGCTCGATGCCTTGTACACACTGGGTTTCTTCTATCCCAAGCGCGCCGAGTTCTTCCGTGGTGAGCTGGCGCAGGCGTTCGCCCTGGCTGGCGAGGAAAACCTCGACCTGACCTCGATCACCGGCAGTTACGCCGGCGCCATGGGCTGGGGGCAGTTCATTCCCTCGAGCTATCGCGCCTATGCGGTGGACGGTGATGGCGACGGACGTCGTGACCTGTGGAATTCGCTGCCCGACGTGTTCGCCTCGGTCGCCAACTATTTCGCCGTGCACAAGTGGCAGGCGGGCGAACCGGTCGCGGTGCGCGCGATCCGCGCGCCGGATGCGGAGGATTTCGATCCCGGCTCGCTGGAAACGCGCTACAGCCTGCCCGAGCTGGCCGCCAAGGGCTATCGTCCGGCGCAGGCGCTCGGTCATGCGCTGCCGGCGACCCTGCTCACCCTGGAAGGTGTCGACGGGCCGGAGTACTGGATCACGTTCAACAACTTCTACGTGATCTCGCGCTACAACCGCTCGCCGTTGTATTGCATGGCGGTGCTGCAATTGGCGCAAGCCATCGCAGGCACCGACAGCCCCTCGCTGGAACCGTGAGGTACCTGCTGGTCGCATTGCTGGCCCTCACGCTGGTCGCCTGCGGCGGCAAGCAGGTCAAACCGCCCGCTGCGGGAAGCTCCGGCAAGACGAGCCGCGTACAGGGCAGGTATCCCGAACCCGTGACCCGGGCGCGACCCGACAAGCCTGGCGAATACACGGCGGGTGGTCTCTACAAGCCGGGTGAAGCGGATGGCGGCCCGGCCATTCCGCCGGACATCAGCCACCTGATCGAACCCGAACCGACCGACGAGCCACCGGCGCGCTATGGCAACCGCTCGCCCTACACCGTACTGGGCAAGAACTACTATGTGCTGCCGACCGCCGATGGCTACGTCGCGCGCGGCATCGCGTCCTGGTATGGCAGCAAGTTCCACGGGCGTGCCACGTCCAGCCTGGAACCCTATGACATGTACCAGTTCACCGCCGCGCACAAGGCGCTGCCGCTGCCCACCCACGCGCGGGTGACCAATCTCGAGAACGGTCGCAGCGTGGTGGTGCGGGTCAATGACCGTGGGCCGTTCCACGAAGACCGCCTGATCGACCTGTCCTATGCAGCCGCGGTGAAGCTCGGTGTACACGTCAATGGCACGGCACCGGTGGAAGTCCGCGCCCTGAAGCCCGGCGTCGTGCCGCCGCCTCCGCCTGTTGCGATGCCACGCGAAGCGGCCTGGGCCGCGGCCCGGGCTGGTGTGGTGCCTGTCACCCGTGCACCCTCGGTGCAGGTGACGGCCCGGGCGGAAGCACCCGCCGAGCCCGATCCCATCGGGCGCTATTGGCTGCAGGTGGCGAGTTTCGGCGAGCCGGCCAACGCCCAGCGCCTGATCGAACGGCTGGAGGGTGCCGGCATCCGTCCGGTTTCCAGCCAGCAGGCGCAGGTGGCCGGGCGTACCGTGTACCGGGTACGGGTGGGGCCGTTCAGCAGCCGTGATGCCAGCCACCCGGCGGCGGACCACCTGCAGTCGATGGGCCTGGGCGTTCCCACCCTGATGAACCAATGACGCGGCGCGCGTCTGCCGCGATAATGAGCCATGTTTCCGGCGCGCTCCGTACGACGCCGGGGGCCGACACTTTCCAAGGATGACCCCACGACATGAATGTCACGACCCTCCTCGCCTCCGCCCTGCTGATTGTCGCCGTCGCCGCCTCGGGCCAGACCCCTTCCGACCTGCCCACGCCCGACCAGCCGACTCCCAACATCCCCACGCTGCCACCGCAACCCAATATCGTGCCGGCGCCGCCGGCCGTGAACGGCACCGCCTGGCTGCTGATGGACGACGCGAGCGGGCAGATCCTTGCCGGCGAAAACATCGACATGCGGGTGGAACCGGCCAGTATCACCAAGGTGATGACGTCCTATGTGGTCTCGGCGGCGTTGGCGGCCGGCAAGATCACGCTGGAGGACCAGGTGCCGATCAGCGAGAACGCCTGGCGCGGCGGCGGTGGCGGCACCGATGGCTCCACCAGCTTCCTGCCGGT
>CAZTXX010000025.1:0-18815 GCA_964617405.1 uncultured Aquimonas sp.
CGCCGAGGCGGTCGAAACCCCTGCGACAGCGCTCAATAGAGAAGCACAAGAAGCCACGCCAGCCAGGTCAAACCGCACCACCCCCGCGAATAGCAAACGCGGCCGCAACGCAAGCGGCGCGACCGTCTCCGATCGCGCCGCTTGCGTGCAAAACATCGAACCGGACAGGCGCCCTACTTCACCAACCGCAACGTGAAGGGGTAACGGTAATACTCGCCGTTGTTGGCCTTGATCGCGCCGATGATCGTGAACACCAGGGCCGCGATGCCAAGCACCGGCAACAGCAGCATGCCGATGATCAGGAACATCAGGATGAGGCACACCACGAAGGCTATCGCCACCGTGATCTGGAAGTTCAGCGCTTCCTTGGCCTGGTCATCGACGAAGGGCATCTCGGCTTTCTTCATCTGCCAGATGATCAGCGGCCCGAGGATATTGGCGAACGGGATGGGGATGACCACACCTGCAAGAGCGGACAGGTGCGCAAACAGGCCCCACTGGCGTTCCTCCGGAGAAGGCGCGTCGGTCGGTACGGGAGGGGGATCGAGGATGTCGCTCATGCAAGAACTCCTGTTTGGACGATCACGATGCGTGCTGCCCCATGCGGCACGCTTGCAGACGTCGTATTCCGGTGGCGGAACATTACACCAGAACGGCCTGCCCACGCATTGACCGGCAAGCCCCATGAATGTGACGGATCAGGTCAGCACCGCTTCCAGCAAGGGGCGCAGCACCGCGCGTTGCAGATGCTCGGCGCGCTCGGGCAGATAGGTCACGCCGACCTCGTCCATATAGGTCGATTGCGCCAGCTCCAGCTGGATGGCATCGATGCCGTTGGCCGGATCGCCGTAATGCCGGGTGATGTAACCACCCTTGAAGCGGCCGTTGAGCACCTGGCTGAAATCGCCCTGCCCCTCCATCACAGCGGCCAGGCGCGCCTGCAAAGCGGGTGAGCAGCTCGAGCCATTGGCGGTGCCGAGATTGAGGTCGGGCAGCCGACCCTCGAACAGGAACGGCAGCTCGCCACGGATGGAGTGGCCATCCCACAATACGGCGCGGCCAAAGGTTTGACGCAGACGCGTGAGCTCGCCCGCAAGCGCCTGGTGATAAGGCATCCAGTAATCCTTCACGCGTTGCGCGACTTCGGCCGTGTCCGGTTCCTGCCCCGGCAGATAGACCGGCGCGCCGGTGAAACGCACGGTGGGGCACAGGCCTGTGGTGTTCCGGCCCGGGTAGAGCGAAACGTCATCGGGTGGACGGTTGAGATCGACCACGTAGCGCGAGTGGTTCGGTCGCAGGATCGATGCGCCCAGCTCGCGGGCAAAGTCGTAGAGACGGGAGACGAACCAGTCGGTGTCGGGCGCCTTGCGCGCCTCCGGTGTCATCCGTGCGGCAAGGGCGTCGGGGATGTGTGTTCCATCGTGCGGCAGGCTGACAAGCAGGGGCGCAGTGCCGGTTTCCAGCGTGAAGATATCCATGGCAGGATTGTATGACGGCACCACGCGGCATGCCGGTTCAAAGCTGCTCGGCTTCCTCGATGATCGGCCTCACGCGCGTCACGACGGGATCGCGCTTCACCGCGCTGCGGTATCGCCACCACAGCACGATGCCGGCGGCGCACATCAACGCCGTGGCGATCGCCAGGCCGATCCGGTAGGGGGCAAGCAGGGGCGCCAGCACACCGGCGATCAGGGCGTTGACGCTCAGCCCGGTGAAGGCCTGGATCGAGGCCGCGGCACCGCGATGGTTGGGGTACATGTCGAGCATGATGATGGTCAGCAGCGGGAAGACCAGGCCGATGCCCGCCGCCGCGAATCCCAGCGGGATCACCGCCCAGGGCAAGGCCACGGTGTCCACAGCGAGGTTGTAGCCCAGATTGACCAATGCGGCGAACAAGGCCAGGCCAAAGCCGAGTTTCGCGGTGGCCGATTGGCTCACCCGGCCCGCCAGCCGACTCGACAGGAAGGAGCCGGTCATCAGGCCGATCACGATCGGCACGAACATCCAGCCGAACTGCTGTTCGTCGAGGCCGAGAAAATCCAGCACCACCACCGGGGCAGAGGCGATGTAGAGGAACATCGCGCCAAAGTTCAGGCAGGCCGCGAGCGAAAGTCGCAGGAAACGCGGGTTCCAGAAGATCGCCCAACTGTTGCGCGCCAGTGACCTGACCCGCAGCGGGGTACGCGCTTCGGGTGGATGACTTTCAGGCATCCATGCCAGGCAGGCCAGCAAAACGAGGAAGGAAAACAGCGCCATCGCCCAGAAAATGGCGTGCCACTCACTCCAGCCGAGGATCCAACCGCCGATGATCGGCGCGATGGCCGGGGCCACGGAAAAGATCATCGTGGCCTGTGCCATCAGTTTCTGCGCGGCGTCGCCATCGAGGCAATCACGAATCACCGCGCGCGCGACGATCAGGCCGGCGCCCGCCGAAACACCCTGCAAGGCGCGGAATACCAGCAGCCAGAACAGGCTTTTCGACAGCGCCGCACCCACGCAGGCCAGCACGAACACCGTCACACCCACCACGATCACCGGCCGCCGACCGACCGCATCGGACAAGGGGCCATGGAAGATGCTCATCAAGGCATAGGCCGCCAGATACACGCTGATGGTTTGCTGCACGGCGGCGTGTGTCGCGCCGAACTGCCTCTGCAAGGCGGGAAAAGCCGGGAAGATCGAATCGATCGCGAACGGACCGAACATCGACAACCCGGCCAGCAGCAGGGTGAGGCGCCAAAGGAAAAGGCGCGAGGGTGCGGACATGGGGCGCATCAGGCAGGAAAGCCGCCTAGTCTATCCGTCCGATCCCGAGCGCAGCGTGAAGCCGTCAGCGCGAATACACCTGTTTGCCACCCACCCAGGTCTGCGATACCTGAATCTGCCAGATCTCCTGCGCCGGAACGGTGAAGAAATCGCGGTCGATCACGATGAAGTCGGCCCATTTGCCCGGCTCCAGCGTGCCAAGGCTGTCTTCTTGGTGTGCGGCGTAAGCGGCATCTAGGGTGAAAGCGCGCAAGGCTTCTTCACGCGTCATGCGTTGATCGGCATGCCAGCCTCCCGGCGGCTGGTTCCGCTGATCCTGGCGGGTGACGGCCGCATGCAGGCCGAAGAATGGATTGGGCAGTTCCACGGGGAAATCCGAACCGCCGGCGATGCGCGTGCCCTGGTCGAGGAAACGACGCCAGGCGTAACCTCCGAGGATGCGCTGCGGACCAACCCGGTCTTCTGCCATGTTCATGTCCGAGGTGGCGTGGGTGGGCTGCATCGATGCGATGAGCTGCAAGGGGCGATAGCGTGGGATGTCCTCCAGTGCCGCGATCTGCGAGTGCTCCACACGATTGCGCAATGCGCGCGCTTCGGGGTGCGCCCGGTAGGCCATCGAATAGCCATCGAGCACCTCGCGCACACCGGCATCACCGATGGCATGGATGTTCACCTGGAAGCCCTTGGCGAAAGCCTTGTCGATCGCTGCGAGCAGCTCCTGCGGGCTGCGGAACAGCAAACCGTGGTTGTGCGGATCGTCGCTGTAGGGTTCGATCAGCGCGGCACCGCGGCTGCCGAGCGCGCCATCGGCCCACATCTTCACACTGCGCACCGTGAGGTGGTCGTTGCCGTAGCCGATCAGGGGGCCATCGGCGGCGATCACGTCGAAGTCCTCGCCGGTGTCGCGCACCATCGCGTAGATGCGCGCGCTGAGCCTGCCTTCGTCGGCGAAGCGACGGTAAAGGCGCCAGGTCGAGGCATCGATGCCCGCATCGTGCACCGAGGTCATGCCGAGGCTTGCCATCAGGTCGAGCGCGCTTTGCAAGGCGGCGCGCGATTCGGCCTCGTCGGACGGCGGGATCTTCGTGCTGACCAGTGCCATCGCGGCATCGACCAGCACCCCCGTGGGTTTGCCATCGGTATCGCGTTCGATGCGCCCGCCCACCGGATCGGGAGTATTCCGGTCCACCCCCGCCAGTTTCAGTGCAACACTGTTGGCCCAGCCGGCATGCCCGTCCACGCGCTCCAGCCAGGCGGGGCGGTCGGCCACCACCGCATCGAGCTCCGCGGCCGTGGGGAAGCGGCCGAGTTTCCAGATCACCTGGTTCCAGCCATTGCCGACGATCCAGGCCTTGTGCGGATGGGCCGTGGCAAAGGCGGCGATGCGCGCCAGGGCCTCGTCCAGCGAGGCGCTTCCGACCAGATCCGCCTCGCGCAAGGCCATGCCCAGGCCCATGACATGGCCGTGCGCATCGGTCAGCCCGGGGATCAGGGTATGCCCGGCCATCGATTCCACCCGCGCATCCCCTGCCCGCTGGCGCAGTTCCCCTTCACTACCATGGGCCACCACGCGCCCGTCCTCACCCACCAGCAAGGCATCGAAACGCTGCAATGCGCCGCTGGCATCAAGGGTGTAACCATTGGCCTGCACGAACAACACCGGCTCGGCGCAGGCGGCGGCGGAAAGGAACAGGACGGCCGCACAGGCCAGCAGACGAGGGATCACGAGCGAGCTCCGGACGGAATGGTCCGGCAAGCCTACCGCCACGGCATGGCTTCGCGCATCCCGGGCGTGTGATGATCCGTCTGCCGCGCGGCGCCGTGACGCGTTCGCGGGATTACTCGTCGCAAGCATGGTGCCGGGCAAAGCGCGGGAATCGTTCCGCTATGCTTGGCACGACTCATGCCGGTGCTTGCGAATACGCCCCTGTTTGCCGTGCCGATCCCGGGTTCCTGTTGACCTTCCGGCGCCACTCCCTTGCTGAATCCGCCCCTTCCCTCCGCGCTGGCTGGTGACGTTTTCCGAGGTGGACGATGAAACGTCGCCGCCTTCTCGAGATACTCGCCGCAGCATCATTTCTCGGCGCCTGGCCGCATCATCCCCGGGCTGGTTCCGCACGCGACAGCTTCGCCGCCGTGTTCGGCACGGTGCCGGAACCGACGAGGATTTCGCGTGTCTTTGCCGCCGGTGGGCCAGCCGCGGTGCTGGTCAGCGTGCTGGCACCGGAAAAACTCCTGGGCTGGCCGATGCCGCTGGGTGCACAGGCCCGCGCCCTGCTCGCCGAAGAGCCCGGCAAGTTGCCCCAGCTCGGCAGACTGTCGGGCAAGCAAAGCACGATTTCGACGGAATCCCTGCTCCTGCTGCAGCCGGATCTGATCCTCGACGCCGGCACCGTCAGCCCGCTGTTTGTGTCCGGTTGCGAACGCATCCGGCAACAGACCGGCCTGCCCTGCGTGCTGGTCGACGGCAAGCTGTCCGACCATCCGGCGCAGTTGCGCAAGGTCGGCCAACTGCTCGGAGTGGCGCAACGCGGGGAGATGCTCGCAACATACACCGAGCAGCTGTTCGCCCTGGTGGCGACGGTGCTGGCGCAGGTTCCTTTGGAAGAGCGCCCGAGCGTCTATTACGCACGCGGCATCGACGGCCTGGAGACCGGCCTGGAGGGCTCGATCAATATGGAGGTCATCGAGTTCGTCGGAGCGCGCAACGTGGCGGCAGCAGCAGGCCGAGGCGGATTGGCACAAGTCTCGATGGAGCAGCTGCTGGATTGGGATCCGCAGGTCATCCTGACCCAGGAACTCGCCCTCGTGACGCGCCTGCGCACCGATCCGCTATGGCGCAATATGGCTGCCGTGCGCGCGGGCCGTGTGCATCGCGTCCCGGCCCTGCCGTTTGGCTGGCTCGATACACCCCCGGGAGTCAATCGGCTGATCGGTGTGCGTTGGCTGCTGTCCCTGCTCTATCCGGATCGGCATCCCTCGCTCTCGCGTGACGAAACACGCACCGCCGTGGCCGGCTTCCACCGACTTTTCCATGGCGTGGAGCTGTCGCAGGGCGATTTGGGTCGCCTGCTGGCGGACGCCGCATGAAACCCTTGACGGCTCGCCCCGCGCTGGCTTGCTTGAGCGTGCTGGCGATGCTCGCGTTGCTGCTGGTCTGGTCGATGCTGGCCGGCAAGTACCCGATCACGGCGGGTGACATCTGGCGGGTTCTCGCAAGCCGTGTGACGGGTGACCCGAGCGACCTCCCGCCCGCCATCAGCCAGGTCGTCTGGCAGATACGCCTGCCACGCATTGCTGCCGCGCTGTCCATCGGTGCGGTGCTTGGCGCCGCCGGGACGGCCTTCCAGAGCATGTTCCGGAATCCCCTGGTATCGCCGGACATCCTCGGCGTCTCCGCCGGTGCCGGGTTGGGTGCGGCAAGCGCCATCTTCCTGCACTTGCCACTGCCGATCATCCAGTTGCTGGCATTCATCGGCGGCCTCGCCGCGGTCACGGTGGTGTACTTCGTGTCAGGACTGGTGCGCCGCCACGACCCGGTGCTCGTGCTGGTGTTAGCCGGTGTGGCGGTGAGTGCCTTTCTCGGTGCCGGCATCTCCCTGCTGAAGATCCTCGCCGATCCCTATACGCAACTGCCTTCGATCACCTTCTGGCTGCTGGGCAGCCTGAATTCGGTCAATGCACACGACCTTCTATCCACCCTGCCTGCGATGCTGGTGGGCCTCGTGCCACTGGTGCTGTTGCGTTGGCGTGTCAATCTCTTGAGCTTGAGTGATGAGGAGGCCGCCGCACTGGGTATCCACGTCGGGCGATTGCGCCTGGTGTTGATCATGGCGGCCACGCTGGGCAGCGCCGCAGCGGTATCGCTGGCCGGCATCATCGGCTGGGTGGGCCTGGTGGTGCCGCATATGGCACGCCTGCTCGTTGGTCCCGAGTTCTCGCGCCTGCTGCCGGCCTCGTTGATCCTGGGTGCGGGGTTCCTGCTGGCCACCGATACCCTCGCACGCACGACGAGTTCGATGGAATTGCCCTTGGGCGTGCTGACTGCCCTGGTGGGTGCGCCCTTCTTCCTGTTTCTGCTGGCTCGCACTGGAAGGCAGGCATGAAGCCGCCCGTTGATCGAGCCAGCGTGATCGCCTGCCGCCAGCTGGCCATCGGCCACGGCCGACGCATCGTGGCTGCGGGCATCAGCTTCGGACTTGGCGCTGGAGAAGTCGTCTGCCTGCTCGGCCCCAACGGCAGTGGCAAAACCACCCTGCTGCGCACCCTGCTCGGCCTGTTGTCGCCGCAGGAAGGCGAGGTCCTGCTGCAGGGTCGTCCGCTTGCGCAATGGCGTCGCGACGAGGTTGCACGCCGCATCGGTTACGTGCCGCAAGCCCATGAAGGCCTGTTTCCCTACCGGGTGCAGGATGTGGTGCTGATGGGTCGCTCCGCGCGGATCGGGCGTTTCGCGACGCCTTCGGCACGGGATTGCGAAGTGGCAGACCGCTGCCTCGACGCGCTGGGTATCACGCACCTGCGCGATTGCATCTACACGCGAATCAGCGGTGGCGAACGCCAGCTTGTGCTCATCGCGCGCGCACTGGCGCAGGAGCCTCTCCTGCTGGTGATGGACGAGCCCACCGCCAGTCTCGACTTCGGCAATCAGATCCGCGTGCTGGAACACATCGAACGCCTGCGCAATCACGGCATCGCGGTATTGCTTTCCACCCACCAACCCGGCCACGCGCTGCGCGTGGCCGACCGCATCGCCCTGCTTGCCGATGGCGGGATCAGCGCCATCGGCCCGGCGCACGCCACCGCCACCGCGAAAGCGCTCGCCGCGCTCTACGGGGTTTCGACGCATCTGATCCAGACGCATTTGCCGGCGGATCCGGGGCCGCGGGAAACGGTCTGAACAGGGCACGCGTTGGGCTAGGATGCATCAATGAGTACGAAGATCTACGACCGCGCCTATTTCGACCACTGGTATCGCGGCACGCGGCAGGCGGGCCGGCAATATCTCGCGCGCAAGGTCGCGCTGGCTCTCGCCAGTGCCGAGTACCACCTCGGCAGGCCGCTGCGCACGGTGCTGGACATCGGTTGTGGCGAGGGTGCCTGGCGCGCGCCTCTGCTCAAACTGCGGCCTGGACTTGAATACCTGGGCTTCGACTCCAGCCAATACGCGATCGAACGGTTCGGGCGCAGGCGCAACCTGCACTACGCGCGTTTTTCCGACTTTGCGGCGCTGCGCCCTTGTGCGCCGGCTGATCTGCTGGTGTGTTCCGACGTGCTCCACTACCTGTCCGCGGGTGAGATCGATCGCGGCCTGCCGGGGCTGTCGGAACTGTGTGGCGGTATCGCCTTCCTTGAGTGCTTCACCCGCGAGGATCCGGTGGAGGGCGACGATGTGGGCTTCTTCCGCCGACCCGCATCGTTTTACCGGCAGCGTTTCGCCACGGTGGGCTTTCGTCAGGTTGGCTCGCACTGCTGGCTGTCACCCGAACTGGCAGCGCAAGCCACCGCGCTGGAAGTCTGCACCGGGGTTGTCTGATCGCGCTACGGCGAAGCGAGCTGCATGCGCATCGCAGGCCACATCCCAGGCCCGGATGCGTGCGCTACAATCCAGAAATGTTCGGTCTTTTCGAGTGCAAGCCCATGGTCACGTCCGCAACCCGTCGCATCGCGCTTTTCGGACTGCTCGCCCTGGTGATGGCGGCAACGCGAATCCACCACTTTGCCGCGATTCCGGATGCGTCATGGGCGGTGTTCTTCCTCGGTGGCTTTTACCTGCGCAAGCAATGGCGCTGGGCGTTTCCCGCATTGATCGTGGTCGCCTTCCTGGCCGACTGGTACGCCATCAGTGCGGCCGGCATGGATTTCTGGGGGCATTACTGCGTTTCCCCGGCCTACTGGTTCCTGTTGCCGGCCTATCTCTCGCTATGGCTGGGCGGCGCCTGGCTGGCAGGGCGCAAGGCAGAGCTGCGTTGGGCTTCGTTCGGCAGGCTGGTGGTGGCGCTGTTGGTCTCGGTGAGCGTGTGCTACGTGCTCTCCAACGGCAGCTTCTACTGGATTTCGGATTCGTGGGGTGGCGCCGATGCGCAGCGCAGCCTGACTGGCTGGCTCGCCAACATGGGGCACTGGTACCTGCCGTTCCTGCGCGTGACCGCGATGTATGTCGCCATCGGCGCACTGGCCCATACGGTCGTGCTGGCAGTGGCGGGAACGCGCTCGACCGATTCCGCAACCGTCGGCTGACCGTGGGCAACCGTCTTTCAAAGATCTATACCCGCACCGGCGACTCCGGCACCACCGGGCTGGGAGACGGCTCGCGCGTGCTCAAGGATGGCGCGCGCATCGAAACGATCGGCACGATCGACGAGCTCAACGCGCATGTCGGCGTGCTGCTGGCCTGCACCCTGCCGGAGTTGGCGCGTGAGGATCTGAGCGGTATCCAGCATGCCCTGTTCGACCTGGGTGGCGAGCTGTGCATTCCGGGTCACGTGGCCATCGGCGAGACCGATGTGCGCTGGCTGGAGCAACGCCTGGACGACTTCAACGCCGACTTGCCGCCGCTCAAGGAGTTCATCCTGCCCGGAGGCACTCCGGCGGCGGCGCAATGCCATGTTGCGCGAACGATTTGCCGGCGCGCCGAGCGCAGCCTCGTGGCGCTGTCGCGACAGGAGCAGATCGGGCCGCAGGCACTGGCTTTCGTCAACCGTCTGTCGGACTATCTGTTCGTTCTGGCCCGAGTACTGGCGCGCGCCGAGGGCGGCAGCGAAGTGCTCTGGCAACACGGCCTGCGACCGGAGTAAGCGCCATCCACCAGAGTTTCGAGACACTGCGCATCTACAGTCACCCCGACTGCCTGTTGCACGACAATGGCACGGGACACCCGGAATCGCCCGCGCGTCTTGCCGCGGTGCTCGAATCCTTGCGCGCGGCGGGATTGCGCGGCGTCGAATGGGTGGAGGCACCGGTCGCTACGCGGGCACAACTGGGCCTGGTGCACAGCGCCGAGCATATCGCCCGCATCCTTGATGCGTCCGTCGAGCACCCTGTCATCCTGGATGACGATACACGACTCTGTGCGCACTCGGCCAACGCCGCACTGCGCGCCGCAGGAGCAACATGCGCCGCCGTGGACGCGG
Organism: uncultured Aquimonas sp.; assembly: GCA_964617405.1. Classification (GTDB taxonomy): domain Bacteria; phylum Pseudomonadota; class Gammaproteobacteria; order Xanthomonadales; family Xanthomonadaceae; genus Denitratimonas. The sequence goes on from CAZTXX010000025.1 coordinate 9,897, forward strand.
TGATGCTGGGCCATTGCGAACGCGCCTTCTGCGCGGTGCGCCCGCCCGGTCATCACGCCCTGCCCGAACGTGCCATGGGCTTTTGCCTGTTCAATTCGGTCGCGGTAGCAGCGCGCTATGCGATGGAAGCGCATTTCGTCGAGCGTGTGGCCATCGTGGATTTCGATGTGCACCACGGCAACGGCACACAGGCATGTTTCGACACCGAACCACGGGTGATGTACGTGTCCACCCACGAGCGCGGCCTTTATCCCGGCACGGGCTTTGCGCAGGAGCGTGGCGTCGGCAACATCCGCAACCTGTTGCTGCCCTCGGGCAGCGGATCGACTGCGTTCCGCGCCGCATGGCGGGACGTGCTGCTGCCCGAACTGGATGCGTTCCGCCCCGGGCTGGTGATGGTATCCGCCGGATTCGATGCGCACCGTGCCGATCCGCTGGCCGGGCTCGCGCTGGAAGCCGACGACTTCGCCTGGATCACGCGTGAACTCCTGGCGCTGGCCTTGCGCCATGCGAAAGGGCGCGTGGTGTCGGTGCTGGAAGGCGGCTATCAGATCGGAGCATTGCGTGAAAGCGTGGTGGCCCACGTTCGCGAGTTGGCCGGGTGAGCGAGGCGGTGTCGGACGAAAGCCGGCGCGATGCGGCACGGGCTGCCTTCGTGCGCGCGCAGCTTGGTGATGCCGCGCCCGCTCCGGTGCGCGCCTCGGCCGATGCCGGTTTTCGCAGCTATTGGCGCACACAGGCGGCCGATGGCGGCAGCCGCATCGTGATGGATTCGCCGCCCGAACTCGAAGACGTGCGTCCCTGGCTGGCGATGCACGAGTGCTTGCAAGCCGGTGGTGTGCGGGTGCCAAAGGTGCTGGCCCGCGATATCGAGGACGGCTGGCTGCTGCTGGAGGACCTGGGAACCGACACCCTGCTCCAGCGAATCCACGCGGACAATGCCGACCACTGGTTCGCACATGCCTTCGCGCAACTGTTGAAACTCCAGAAGATTCCATCGCCCGTCACCCTGCCCGCCTATGACGAGGCGCTGGTGCGCCGCGAACTGGCCTTGTTTCCCGACTGGTTCCTCGCCCGACATCTCGGTATCACGCTCAATGCCGCGCAACAGCGTGCCTGGGAAGAGGTCAACCGTTTCCTGGTAGCCGGCTTCGAGACTGCCCCGCAGGTACTGGTGCACCGCGACTTCATCGTGCGCAACCTGATGCCGGTCGACGCCGGAGTGGCGGTACTGGACTTCCAGGACGCGGTTCGCGGCCCGCTCGCCTACGACGTGCTCAGCCTGCTCCGGGATGCCTTCGTCTCATGGCCGCAGGCGAGGATCGACGGCTGGATCGACGACTATCTCGCAGCGGCACGCGAGGCCGGGCTGGCGACGCCAGCACCCACCGACTTCCGCCGCGACTTCACCCGCATCGGGATTCAACGCCACCTCAAGGTGCTCGGCATCTTCGCGCGTTTGCATCATCGCGACGGCAAGCCACGCTACCTTGCCGACGCACCGCGCTTCCTGGCCTATCTCGACACCAGCTTGCCTCGCTTCCCGGAGTTGTCGGCGCTGCACACCCTGCTGCGCGAGCGGGTATATCCGATCATCACCCCGTTGGCGCTGCCTGCATGAAGGCGATGATCCTGGCCGCCGGGCGCGGTGAGCGGTTGCGTCCTTTGACCGACACCTGTCCCAAGCCGCTGATCCGGGTCGGCAAGGCCACGCTGATCGAGTCACATCTCCATGCGCTGCAACGCGCCGGGGTGCGCGAGGTCGTCATCAATACCGCCTGGTTGGGTGAGCAGTTTCCCGCGCTGCTGGGAGACGGCGCACGATTCGGCCTGTCCATCGTCTATTCGTACGAAGGCGGTCTCGGGCTGGAAACCGGCGGAGGACTGCTCAACGCCCTGCCGCTGTTGGGGGGCGAACCCTTCCTGCTGGTCAATGGCGATATCCACGCCGAGGTGGATTTCAGCAGCCTGGCGTTGGCCGAAGGCGACCTGGCCCAACTGCTGATGGTCGATCCGCCCGTCGATGGCACGGGGGACTTCGTGTTCGAGGCCGAGGAACCGACGGGAGCCCTCGGGCGTCTGCACGTGGATGGCGACCAGGGGCCGCGGCTGACCTACTCCGGCATCGCGATCATCCATCCGGCCTTGTTCGCGGGCTGGCACGCGGCCTTCATGCACGGCGAAGTTACCGGCTTTCCGCCCGCCTTCCGCCTGGCGCCCTTGTTGCGTCACGCCATGCGGCGCGGCCGCGTGGGCGGGCAGTACCACCACGGCCACTGGACCGACGCCGGCACGCCCGCCGCGCTGGAGGCGCTGGTTTCACGCCTTTCCTGATTCGTGCGATACAGCTTCGACCGCCCGCGGCGAGGCGATTGAATCAGTGCCAGCCTGCCGCCCGGAACAGTTCGATCATCAGATAGGAAACACCACCGGCCGCTGGCAGGGTGAGGATCCAGGCCCAGATCATGCGCTCAACGATGCTCCAACGGATGGCACTGAGACGTTTCGCCGTGCCCACGCCCATGATCGCTGACGAGATATTGTGGGTGGTGGACACCGGGATGCCCAGCGCCGAGGCGAAGGTGATGACGGTGGCCGCACTGGTCTCTGCGGCAAAACCGTGGATCGGGTGCAACTTCACCATCTTGTGCCCCAGGGTTTTGATGATCCGCCAACCACCGGCGGCGGTGCCAGCCGCCATGGTGATGGCGCAGGCGAACTTGATCCAGGTGTCGATATCGCCGTGCTCCAGGGCTTCTTTCGAGGGATGCAGGAAGGCCAGCCAGTCCGGCAGGTTGTCGAGCGTACCCACCGACTGGGCACTGACCAGAGCCAGGGCGATGATGCCCATGGTCTTCTGCGCATCGTTCATGCCGTGCGCAAAGCCCATGTAGCCGGCTGAGGCGATCTGGGCCTTGCCGAAGAAGCTGTTGACCCAGCGCGGCCGCGCCAAACGCGCCAACGCACCGCTGCTTTTCGCCATGTTGGCGATGATGGCGAAAAGCACCCCCATGGCAAGAAAGCCCATCAGGAATCCCGCCACGGGGGATGTGACCATCGGCACGATCACCTTCCACAACAGGCCACCTCCCTGCCACCAGGGATCGGCCGGCTGTGACCAGATGATGGATTGCCAGTTGGTCTGCGAAGCACCCAGCGCCGCGCCGCACAAGCCACCGATCAACGCGTGCGAACTGGACGAGGGCAGCCCGAAGTACCAGGTGATGAGATTCCAGACGATGGCGCCGGACAGCGCGCAGATCAGCACCTGGGAGCTGATCTCCACCACCTGCACGTCGATCAGCCCGGAAGCGATGGTCTTGGCCACCGCGGTACCCGCCAGTGCGCCAAGCAGGTTCATGCCGGCCGCCATGGTGATCGCCTGGGTGGGCGAGAGCACCTTGGTGGCGACCACGGTGGCGATGGAGTTGGCGGTGTCATGGAAGCCGTTGATGTATTCGAACACCAGAGCCAGCAGCACCACCAGAAGCACGAGGGTCAGCACGACCGGGCCCTCAGGAGTTCTTCAGCACGATCTGGTAGCACACCGCGCCGGCTTCGCGGCAACGGTCGATGGCTTTCTCCAGCAGTTCGAAGAAATCCTTGATCAGCAGCACTTCCATACCGGTGTGCTTGCCCGAGTACAGTTCGCGATAGGTCTCCAGCATCAACCGGTCGGCCTCGGACTCGATGTTTCGCAGCCTGTCGTGCAGCCGCTTGGTGGGTTCCAGCCGCATCTTCGGCAGCAGTTTCACCATCTCCAGCACCAGTTCGGCCGCCTCCTTGAGCATCGTCGGGCGTGGCCCGAAATCGATGTGCTGAAGCATCTCACCGGCCATCATGTAGCGGTCCGCGAACTTCTCGATGCCCTTCGGGATACGGTAGAGCTTGTAGGCGAGCTCCTCGATGTCCTCGCGTTCGAGCGGGGTCACGAAGGTATCCACCAGGGCCTGACTGATCTTCTCCGAGACTTCCTTTTCACGCTCGCGGGCAAGCTTGAAGTCGGCCAAGGTGGTTTCCGCACCCTGGTCCTGGATCAGCCGCAACAGCGCATCGGCACTGAGTACGCCCGTCTGGGCGACTTCTTCAAGAAGTCCGAAAAACAGATCACCTTTGCCGAAGATGGTTTGCAGGGAAAACATGGGAATCGCCTTGAAAGAAAAAGGTGTATGGGCCCTGCGACGTTCACGCAACGCGGGCCGCAGCGGGCATTGTACCGATTTGCGGCAGTGCAACATAAGTGATGGCCCACACCCCGTGAGCCTGTCCCCCTTAGGGATTATCGGTCATCCGCGCATGAAAGGGTGCCTGTGGCATAGTTGCACCCTTGTCGCCCTCCCTCACGACCGCCTTCCTGCAAGGAACTTTGCGCTGGCGCATGCCAGTCACCCATGGCCATCGAACTTTCCGCCGCACTGCTTCTTCTCCTTCATGCCGCTGTCGTGCTTGCTTCGCAGGCCTTGTTCGGTGCCCGCCGTTCGGTATTGCGCGATCTCGCGCGTCAGGATGACCGCGCACAGGCTGCATTGGCTCTTGTCGATGCTTCGGCCTCCACTTTCGCAACCCTGGGGGGGCTGCTGACGGGAACGGCCGCCCTGTTCGGCGCGCTCGGCACGATGGCGTTGGCGAGCCGGTCCGCGCTGACCGGCGAACACATCGTGTTGGCCGCCGCACTCGCGGTCCTGACCCTCCTGTTGCTGGGCGAGCTTTTGCCACGCACGCTTGCGGGCCTTGCCCCCGAACGCATCGCCTGCCGGATCGCCCTGCCCCTGCGGCGTTTCCTGCGTGCCATCACATGGCTGGCAATGCCTTTTTCCCGGCCTGCTGCAATGCTCCTGCGTGCGATGCGCCACAAGGAGCATGATGAGGCGGTATCGCGCACCACCCTGTTGACCACGATGTCACGCACACCGCTGGAACCCAACGAGCACCGCCTGCTGAACCGGGTGGCCCGCCTCGGCGAGCGCACCGCCGAGACGCTCATGACACCGCGCACCAAGATCGCCTGGCTCGACATGACCGCCTCGCGCGAGGAAAACCTCGAAGTGATGCGCGAGCACCCCTATTCGCGCTATCCCGTGTATCGCGGTTCGGACAACGACATCGCCGGCATCATGGAATCACGCAACCTGGCACGCCTGGCCGGACGGACGGACGCTGACCTGTTTGCGAACCTGGTCGATCCGCTGTTCGTCACCGAATCCACCAGCGCCCTCACCCTGCTGGAAACCCTGCGCGAGGAAGGGGCGCACATGGCGCTGGTGGTTGATGAATACGGCGACCTGCAAGGGCTGGTGACGCTCGACGACCTGCTTGATGCGGTGATGGGCCAGATCCGCCAGCAACAGGACGATGGCGACGATGATGCCCGCGTGGTGCAGCGTGACGACGGCAGTTGGCTGGTCGATGGAGGGTTGGCATCGGCGGACTTGTGCGAACTGCTGGGGCTTCCCAACCTGCCGGGTGAGCACGATCATGACTTCAACACCGCCGCCGGCATGGTGGTGGCATGGTTCGGGCGCATCCCGGCGCCCGGTGAAGCCTTCACCCATGAGGGCTGGCGCATCGAGGTGGTGGATCTGGATGGCGCCCGGATCGACAAGCTGCTGGTGCAGCGGGCATCCGGGGATCCGGTCGGGCCCGCATGAGCGAAGAGGCGAACGCGAACGCCGGCTTGCCAGAGGCGGTGCGCCTGAGCGCGATGCTTGCCGAGCTTGCTCACCAGGGCGGGGATGCCTCGCTCAAGCTGGATGCCGTGCTGCAGCGCTTTCACACCCGCGCCTATGGCGTATTGCTGATGCTGGTGCTCCTGCCGGCTTTCATTCCCTTGCCGGTAGGAACCGGCGCCGTTTCCGGCCCATTGGTGAGCCTGATCGGCCTGCAGATGCTGTTTGGTTTGCGCGCGCCGTGGCTGCCGCAACGTGCGCGCCTGCGTACCATCCAGCGCGCCACGCTGGGGCGATTCTCGCAACGCATCGCGCGTCTGCTGGGCTGGCTGGAGCGCTTGTGCCGGCCACGCTTGCAGGGTTTGACCCGAAGCACCCTCGCGCACGTCTTCACCGGCGCGCAACTGCTTGTGCTGGGCATCCTGCTGGCCCTGCCCATTCCCTTGACCAACTATCCGTTCGGGCTGCTGATCCTTGCCTATGCCATTGCCATCATCGAGCGCGACGGCGTATTGCTGCTGGTCGCCTGGGGTTTCGGACTCGCCACGATCATCACCTGGGCGGTCCTCTCCGGTGAGGTCATCACGCTCTTGGGCCGATGGGCGGGTGCCTGAGGATGGCTTCGAGCGTGTCCGTCAAGTCCTTGTCGCTCATCGCATGCGGCACTAGGCTGGCCCATTGAGCCGCCGTTCGACTGGTCCGATGCCGCCGCGCTTCATCCATCTGCACCTGCACAGCGAGTATTCGCTGGTCGACTCGACGATCCGCATCGGCGCACTGGTGGCCCGTTGTGCGGAGCACGGCGCGCCGGCGGTCGCACTCACCGACCAGAGCAACCTGTTCGCCCTGGTGCGTTTCTATCGCGCCGCCGAGAAGGCCGGGGTGAAGCCCATCGCCGGTGCCGATGTCTGGCTGGAGGATGCCGCGCTCAAACAGCCGGCGCGCCTCACCCTGCTCTGCCGCACGCCGGAAGGCTACCGCAACCTGTCGCGCCTGCTGTCGCGCGGCTATGAAGACGGCCACCGCAACGACCGGGTGATCGTCACCCGGCAGTGGCTGGTCGAACTGGGTGAGGGCCTGATCGTGCTGGCCGGCTTCGGCAGCGATCTGGGCCAATGCCTGATCGAGGGCCGCGAGACGGATGCTGCGCAGCGACTGGAAGACTGGCTGCGGGATTTCGGCGACGCCTTCTACCTGGAACTGACCCGCACCGGTCGGGCCGGGGAGTCCGCATTCGAAGCCGGCGCCCTGACCCTGGCCGAACGCTTCGACTGCCCGGTGGTCGCCAGCAACGACGTGCGATTCCTGGATCGCGAGGACTTCGAAGCGCACGAGGCGCGTGTGTGCATCGCCACCGGTCGGGTGCTCGGCGATCAACGCCGCCCACGCGACTACAGCGCCGAGCAATACCTCAAATCACCCGAGGAAATGGCCGAACTCTTCGCCGACCTTCCCGGTGCGCTGGAGAATTCGGTCGAAATCGCCACCCGTTGCAGCCTGTCGCTGTCGCTGGGCACGCCGTTCCTGCCCGAGTTCCCGGTACCCGAAGGCCACGATGCGGATTCCTGGATCCGTGCGGAAAGCCGGCGTGGACTGGAAGCGCGCCTCGCCGGCTACGCCTTGCCACGCGGACTTTCCCGCGAGGACTACGACGCGCGGCTCGAAGTCGAGCTGGACGTGATCTGCCGCATGGGGTTCCCCGGCTACTTCCTGATCGTGGCCGACTTCATCAACTGGGCCAAGCAGCACGGCATCCCGGTGGGGCCGGGGCGCGGCTCCGGTGCCGGCTCGCTGGTGGCCTGGTCACTGCGCATCACCGATATCGACCCGCTGCCTTACGGCCTGCTGTTCGAGCGCTTCCTCAACCCCGAACGCGTATCGATGCCCGACTTCGACGTCGACTTCTGCACCGACGGGCGCGACAAGGTGATCGACTACGTGACCGAAGCCTACGGTCGTCATCATGTCAGCCAGATCATCACCTTCGGCACCATGGCGGCCAAGGCGGCGGTGCGCGATTGCGGCCGCGTGCTGAGCCTGGGCTATGGCTTCGTCGACAGCGTGGCCAAGCTGATTCCCAACGTGCTGGGCATCAGCCTGGGCGACGCCCTGGGACGCAGCAAGAAGGCGCGCGAGAACGCCGAACTGGTCTCGGGCGAACTGGTGCAGCGCTACGAGGCCGAGGACGACGTGCGCGACCTCATCGATCTCGCACTCAAGCTCGAAGACCTCACCCGCAACGCCGGCAAGCACGCTGGCGGCGTGGTGATCGCGCCCAAGGCGTTGACCGAGTATTCGCCACTGTTCGCCGAACCACCCGGCAAGGCTGGTGAGCACAGCCGCAGTTTCGTCACCCAGTTCGACAAGGACGACGTGGAAGCGGTGGGCCTGGTGAAGTTCGACTTCCTCGGCCTGCGCAACCTCACGGTGATCGACTGGGCGGTGAAGGCCATCAATGCCGCGCCGGGTGCCGACTCGCGCGCACCGCTCGACATTTCCGCCATCCCGCTCGATGACAAGGCCACCTACGAGCTGTTCTCGCGCGGTGACACGGTGGCGGTGTTCCAGTTCGAATCCACCGGCATGCAGCGGCTGCTGAAAAATGCCCGCCCCGACCGATTCGAGGACCTGATCGCCCTGGTATCGCTCTATCGGCCGGGCCCGATGGACCTCATCCCCAGCTTCGTCGCCCGCAAGCACGGCAAGGAGCCGATCACCTACCCCGACCCGCGTGTGGAGCCGGTGCTGAAAGAGACCTACGGCATCATGGTCTACCAGGAGCAGGTGATGCAGATGGCGCAGATCGTGGGCGGCTACTCGCTCGGCGGCGCCGACCTGCTGCGTCGCGCCATGGGCAAGAAGAAGCCCGAGGAAATGGCCAAGGAGCGCATCAAGTTCCGCGATGGCGCATCGAAGAACGGATTGGGCGAGCTTCAGGCCGATGAAATCTTCGACCTGATGGAGAAATTTGCCGGCTACGGCTTCAACAAGTCGCACGCCGCCGCCTATGCGCTGGTCAGCTACCAGACCGCCTGGCTCAAGACCCACTACCCCGCGCAATTCATGGCCGCCGTGCTGTCGTCGGACATGGACAGCACCGACAAGGTCGTCACCTTCCTCGACGAATGCCGCAACCTCGGCGTCACCGTGCTGCCTCCCACGGTTGACGATTCGGACTACCCGTTCGTGGCGGTCGGCGAGCGCACGGTGCGCCATGGTCTGGGCGCGATCAAGGGCGTGGGTGAAAACGCCT
>CAZTXX010000026.1:0-18387 GCA_964617405.1 uncultured Aquimonas sp.
TGCTGGCTCTGCTGATGCGCCAGCCGATGCCCGCCATCACGCCCGCGCCGGTGGAAGACAAGGCGTGAGCGAGCGTCGCCACTTCGGCACCGACGGCATCCGCGGGCGGGTGGGCGAGGGCGTCATCTCAGCTGATTTCGTGCTGAAGCTGGGCTGGGCGGCAGGTCGCGCATTGGCGCGCGACGGCCGTCGGCCCGTGGTCGTGATCGGCAAGGACACGCGCATTTCCGGCTACATGTTCGAATCCGCCCTGCAGGCGGGACTCGTGGCGGCGGGTGCCGACGTGCGTTTGCTGGGGCCGATGCCCACGCCCGGCGTCGCGCACCTCACCCATTCATTGCGTGCCGATGCCGGCATCGTCATCAGCGCCTCGCACAATCCGCACCACGACAACGGCATCAAGTTCTTTTCCGAACGCGGCGAGAAGCTCGACGATGCCACCGAGCTGGCGATCGAAGCCGAGCTGGACCTGCCCTTTTCCACCGTGCCCTCGGAAATCCTCGGCAAGGCCCTGCGCATTTCGGATGCGGCCACCCGCTATGCCGAGTTCTGCAAAGCCACCGTGCCGCTGGATTTCACCCTGGAAGGTTGGCATTTGGCGCTGGATTGCGCGCATGGCGCCAATTACCAGGTGGCCCCGCGCGTGTTTTCCGAGCTGGGTGCGCGCCTGGACGTGATCGGCAATGCGCCCGATGGGCTGAACATCAATCGTGGCGTGGGCTCCACCCATCCCGAGGCGCTTGGTGCGCTGGTGCGAGAGCGTGGTGCCACGCTCGGCATCGCCTTCGATGGCGATGGCGATCGGGTGGTGTTCACCGACAGCAGCGGCAAGGCCGTGGACGGCGACGCCCTGCTGCATGTGCTGGCCCGCGACTGGCAACGCAGTGGCCGCCTGCGCGGCCCCGTGGCCGGCACCCTGATGACCAACTACGCGCTGGAACGCACCTTGGCCGGGCAGGGTATCGGCTTCGTGCGCACCCATGTCGGCGACCGCCATGTGCATCGCGCGTTGGTGGAGCAGGGTGGAGTTCTGGGCGGCGAAGCCTCCGGTCATATCCTCTGCCTGGATCGCGCCAGTACCGGCGATGCCATCGTCAGCGCGTTGCAGGTGCTCGAAGTGCTGGTGCGGCGCGGGATCTCGCTGGAAGATGCCCTGGCCGACTACCAGCCGCTGCCGCAGCACACCGTCAACGTGCGCATCGACGGTGATGCAAAGCGGATCGTGGCGGCCGAAACGGTGCAACTGGCCTTGCGCCAGGCCCAGGATGCGGTGGAGGGACGGGGGCGTGCTTTCCTGCGGCCTTCCGGCACCGAGCCCGTGATCCGGGTGACGGTCGAGGCCGAGGACGCCGGCTTGATGCAGACGGTGCTCGATGCCTTGGCCACCGCCGTGCGGGCGGCGGCGGAAGCGCGCTGATCAACCGCCGCGCCGCGCGCCGACGCGGGTGGAAAGCATCTATCCTTGCGGCTTTCCGTTCACGTCCGGCCACGCGATATGACCACGCAAATTCCCACCCTCGATATCCGTCGTTTCAGCACGCCTTCCGACAGCAGCGACCGCGAGGCCTTTGTCGCCGAGCTGGGCGCGGCCTATCGCGAATGGGGCTTCGCCGGCATCCGCAACCACGGCATCGCGCAATCGCTGATCGACGATGCCTACGGCTCCTTCCGCGACTTCTTCGCATTGCCCGATGACATCAAGCGCCAATACCACGTGCCGGGCGGCGGTGGCGCGCGTGGCTATACGCCGTTCGGCGTGGAAACCGCCAAGGGCTCCAAGCACTTCGATCTCAAGGAGTTCTGGCATGTGGGCCGCGAACTGCCGGCCGACAGTCGCCACCGCGCGGTGATGGCCGACAACCTCTGGCCGAGCGAAGTGCCTGCGTTCAAGGCACGCGCGCTGGCGCTCTACAACGCGCTCGATGATCTGGGTTCGCGCGTGCTTTCCGCCCTGGCCTTGCACATCGGCCTGCCGGAACACTGGTTTGCCGACAAGACCGACGCCGGCAATTCCATCCTGCGCCCGATCCACTACCCGCCGATCACCACGCCGGACGTGCCCAACGTGCGCGCGGGCGCGCACGAGGACATCAACCTCATCACTCTTTTGGTTGGTGCCAGTGCCGAGGGTCTGGAAGTGCTCTCGCGCCACGGCGAATGGGTGCCCTTCACCGCCGATGCCGACACCATCGTGGTCAATATCGGCGACATGCTCCAGCGCCTGACCAACCACGTGTACCCCTCCACCACCCACCGCGTGGTGAATCCGCCCGGCGACAAGGCGCGTCAGCCGCGCTATTCGGTGCCGTTCTTCCTGCACCCCAATCCCGATTTCCTGATCGATGCGCTGCCCTCGTGCATCACGCCCGACAATCCGAACCGCTACCCCGAACCGATCACCGCCCAAGGCTATCTGGAAGAGCGGCTGCGCGAGATCAAGCTGATTTGAGCGCATCCGCCATCGCAAGTTGTTGATTTGTATTGACCGACTTGCCCGCAATACGGTGTCGCCCCAGCAGAAGCGCAGCTGACGCACTGGCACAGGCTGTGCTGCTGCCGACACCCCACCCCGGCGGAACGGGGTAGAATGCAATGCTTTTCATTCCCGGAGGCGAGCCATGGGTGCAATCGGGCTCAGCTACAGCACGTTCGGACTGACCAACCTCGACTTCCTCGACGCCATCGACGCGGTGGACCGCGCCGGTTACGAGGGTGTCGAGATCTCGTTCCACCGCGACCAGTTCAACCCCTTCAACATCGACGACGACTATCTGGCCGCGGTACGCAAGCGCCTGGATGCGCGCCGGGTGAAGGCCGCCAGTGTGGCCACGGCCTCGCACTTCTTCGATCCGCACCGCCCGCACGAGCCGTCCCTGATGGCGCTGGAAAAGGCCGCGCGGATGCGTCGCATCGACCTGGTCAAGCGCGGCATCCACGTCGCGCGCAAGCTGGGTGTGAACCTGGTCACCTTCGGCAGCGGATTCGTCCGTGACGACCACGTGGCCAACCCCCACGTCGATCCCGGTGAGCTCCTGGCCGAGTCGATCCACGAGTGCCTGCGCGAGATCCGCGACGACGAGGACATCACCCTCACGATCGAGCCGGAGCCGGGCATGTACATCGAGACCATGGCCCAGGGCCTGACCTTGCTCGAACAGGTCAATTCGCCCAAGTTCAAGCTGCATATCGACATCTGCCACGCCTACTGCTCGGAAAAGAACTACATCGACGCCCTGCGCGCCGCCGCGCCGCAGGCGCGCTACCTGCACATTTCCGACGCGCGAGAAGGTTACAACCTCAAGATCGTGCACGACCGCGAGGATCTGGCGCCGGATCTGGATTTCGCCAGCGTGCTGGTGCACTTCCCCGACACCGCCGACTTCCTGCTGCTCGACCGCGATCGCCCGATCCACTTCCGCGAGTCGGCGCCCACCGCGGCGCGCGCCAGGCGCATCGAGACCCTGCTCGATCGCGCCGGGGTGCGGAAGGATCTCCAGGTCGTCGACTATTCCAGCCTGTACGCGGGAAGCTCCCCGCTGGACGACGAGATCTTCACCTACCTCATCTCCATGCCGGGCCTGAGCTACGACGTGCTCGAGCGCGCCCGCCCGGTAGCCGCCTACCTGCGCGGGGTGAAGAATCCGCCGCTGGTCGACAAAATGGTGGCCAACACCCTCACCGGCATCGTGCACTTCCACGAGATCCCGGGCGAGGGCACGCTGGACCTGGCCGGCAGCTTCCAGGCGCTGGTGGAAGGCGGCTTCTCCGGCTACGGCGCGGTCGAACTCTACCACCACGTCGACGGCTGGCAGGAGGCGCTGGACGCGAGCTATCGCCACCTCGCGCCGCTGGCCGCGCGGTACTGAGCGCGGGGTCGGGATGATCGACACGATGGAACTGGGCTGGCCCGCACACCTGGTGGGCGAACTGGACCACCGCCGCCTCAAGGCCCCGGCGGTGAAGCTGCGCTCGGCCACGCGCGGCGAGTACGGCGACGTGGTGTACGCGGTGGACCTGCGCATCCGCCGGCCGAACGCCGACGAATACCTCAGCGACACCGCGCTGCACTCGGTCGAGCACTTCCTGCTGGAGGGCTTCTCGCGCCTGATGCCGGGGAAATTCCTCTCCGTGGGCATCATGGGCTGCCAGACCGGCCTGTACCTGGGCTTCCTCAACGAGGGCCGCGCGCCGGTGCTGCTCGACACCTTGGCGCAGGTGCTGGAAGAGATGCAGCAGGCCACCGAGGTGCCCTACGTCAACATCGAGCAGTGCGGGCACTGGCGCAACCACAGCCTGGAAGACGCCCAGCGCGTGGCCCGCGAGATTCTGGCGCGGCGCGCCGACTGGCTGGACGCGGCATGAGAAGCGCCGACGGCCAGCGCTGGCAGGTGCGCGTGCAGCGCCCGATCGCCTACGACGTGATCAAGGCGCCGGCGCTGTTCGACCCGTCCAACGACCTTTTGATGTCCTTCGGCAACCCGAAGGGGCGTCGCTTCGTGGTGGTCGACGCGATGGTCGACCGCCTGCACGGCGAGCGCATCCGCGGCTATTTCCGCGAGCGCGGCGTGGAGGCGCGCGTCCAGGTGTTCCCGGGCGGCGAAGAGCACAAGAACATCGAGATCTACCAGGACATCGTGCGCTCGCTCGACGCCTTCCCGATCCACCGCCGCGACGAGCCCATCCTCGCCATCGGCGGCGGCGTGCTCACCGACGTGGTGGCCTTCGTCGCCGCCAGCTACCGGCGCGGCGTGCCGCACATCAAGGTGCCCACCACCCTGATGGGCTACATCGACGCCTCGCTCGGCATCAAGGCCGGGATCAATTTCAACGCCAACAAGAACCGCCTGGGCGCCTTCGAACCGCCGCTGGCCGTGCTGCTGGATCGCGATTTCCTGCCCACCCTGCCGCGCCGGCACCTGGTCAACGGCCTGTGTGAGATCATCAAGCTTGCCGTGATCCGCGATGCCGTGCTGTTCCAGCGCCTGGAGCGCGACGGCGTGCGCGCGGTCGCGACACACTTTTCCGAGGCGGCCGGCGAGGCCATCCTCGACGAGGCGATCGGCGGCATGCTCGGCGAGCTCGCGCCCAACCTGCACGAGGAGGAGCTGGCGCGCCGTGTCGATTTCGGCCACACCTTCAGCTACGGCCTGGAAACCCGGCACGAGCACCGCCTGCTGCACGGCGAGGCGGTGCTGCTCGACATCCTTGTCTCCACCTGCATCGCCAGCGCCCGCGGGCTGCTCTCGGCGCTTGAGGCCGATCGCATCTTTGCCCTGGTCGGGGCGCTCGACGTGGGTCTGGACTACGGCCTGCTCGACACCGACCTGATGTGGGCCTCGCTGCTCGACCGCATCAAGCACCGCAACGGCCTGCAGCGCGTACCCATGCCCGCCGGCATCGGCCGCTGCGTTTTCCTCAACGACATTTCACGCGCCGAGCTCGACGCTGCGGTGCTCGACCTTCACGCACGGACCAAGGTGAACCATGAATCAGCCCTCGAATGTTGACCATCAGGAGGTCAGCAAATTCGACCGCGTCGCCCAGCTCTGGTGGGATCCCACCGGCAAGATGGGCATGCTCCACGTCATCAACCCGCTGCGCAGCCAATTCACCTTCGACCACGCCGACGTCAAGGGCAAGCGCGTGGTGGACGTGGGTTGCGGCGGCGGCATCCTCACCGAGACCTTGGCCAAGGCCGGCGCCGATGTAGTCGGCATCGACCAGTCCGAACTGACCCTGGAAGTGGCCAAACAGCACGCCGCCAAGGGCGGGCTGAGCATCGACTACCGCATCCAGACGGTGGAGGATCTGGCTGAGAAGGAGGCCGGCACCTACGACGTGGTGACCTGCCTTGAGATGATTGAACACGTGCCCGATCCGGCGGCCATCATCGCGGCCTGCGCGCGCCTGCTCAAACCCGGCGGCCACGCGATTTTTTCCACCATCAACCGCAGCTTCAAGGGCTGGCTGTTCGCCATCATCGGCGGCGAGTACATCCTGCGCATCCTGCCGCGCGGCACCCACCAGTACGAAAAGCTGGTGCGCCCGACCGAGTTGCGCGCCTGGTCCGAGGCCGCCGGCTTGACCTGGCTGCGCAGCGCCAGCCTGATGTTCAACCCGCTGACGAAGAAGTTTCGCGTTGCCGAAGGCAAGGAAGACGTGAACTACATGATGAGCTTCGTCAAGAAGAGCTGATTGATGCGTGCCTATCTCGCCCTCTCGCGCTCCGCCCACGGCGTCCTCGATATCGCCATGCCGGGCTTCGCGGCCCTCCTGTGGCTGGGGCGCTTCCCGGCCTGGGACGTGCTGATCGTGGCCCTGATCACGGCGCTGGCGGGCTATACCGCGATCTATGCGCTCAACGATCTGGTCGGCGTCAAAGTGGACCGCGAGAAGTTCGCCGAGAGCGGGCCCAACGAGGGCTACGGCGTGGAAGCCTCGGACCTGCGCTATCCCATCGCGCGGGGCAAACTGGGCTTCGGCAAGGGGCTGGCCTGGTTCACGCTGTGGTATCTGATTGCGCTGGCTGGCGCATGGTGGCTCAACCCGTGGCTGCTGGTGATCGTCATCGCGGCGCCGATCCTGGAAACCGTCTACTGCCTGCTGTTCAAGGTGACCTGGTGGCGCGTGCTGGTGAGCGGGGTGGTCAAGTCACTCGGCGCAATTGCGGCGGTGCTGGTGGTCGTGCCCGAGCCGCCCCTGCCGATGCTCGGGCTGATGGTGGCTTGGCTGATGGCCTGGGAAATCGGCGGCCAGAACGTGCCGGCCGACTGGAACGACGTGGAAGAAGACCGCCGCGTCGGCGCGCGCACCATCCCGCTGGTCTTCGGCCCGCGCGTCGCCGGCACCGTGGTGCTGGTGTCGTTGATCGTCACCGTGGCGCTGAGCCTGTTCCTGCCGCTGATGTCGCCGCTGGCGCTCGGGATTCCGTACCAGATCGCCACCTTTGCCGCCGGTTTCTTCCTGCTGCTGGTGCCCGGCTACCAGCTCTTCCGCTCGCACGAGGGCCGCCGCGCCGCGCGTCTGTTCGACCGCGCCAGCCTGTATCCGCTAGCCCAGTTGGTGATCGTCCTCGCCTTCGTGTTGCTGGAGTATTTCCAGCGCGGTTGACGCATTGCCAACTGCCCGGTGCGAAGCTGCCGGGCTTGGCGTCTTGCAGGAACGGGCCGGGCCGCGGCGAGGAACCTCGCGCCTATCGCCCGTCGCGCATGGACTTGGAGTTGCGCGCCATCATCCGGCGGGCGAGCCAGTCGGGCAGGTACTTGAAGGCCAGGCGCATGAGTTTGTAACCGGTGCCGGGAACCACCAGGAAACGCCCGCTCTCCACCCCGTCCACCCCTTCTCGTGCCACCTGGTCGACGTCGAGCCACATCCATTTGGGCAGTTTCGACACCATGGCCCGGGTGCCGGTCACATCGTGGAACTCGGAATAGGTGAAGCCGGGACACAGGGCGCAGACATTGACCCCGTAGCGCGCGTTTTCCAACGCCAGCGATTCGCTGAACTTGATCAGGTAGCTCTTGGCACCGGCGTACTGGGTTTGGCCGATGGAGCCCGGCGACAGGCCGGCGAAGGACGCCACGGTGAGGATCCTCCCCCGCCCGCAGGCGCGGATCTGCGGCAGGAAGCGCCAGACCAGTTCGCTGGCGGCGGTCACCATCACCTGCATGAAACCCGCGTGCACTTCCCACGGCGAGGAAAGATAGTTGCCGGGGACCCCGTAGCCGGCATTGTTCACCAGGGTTCCGATGGTGATTCCCTGCGCCTGCAATGCGTCGAAAAGAGTCTTGGGCGCCGAAGGGTCGGCAAGGTCCGCGGCTATCGTCACGCAGTCGACGCGCGGGCGCAGCTCGGCCGCCAGCGCTTCGAGACGGTCAAGGCGGCGCGCGGTCAGCACCAGCGGCACGCCACGCGCCGCGTACTGGCGGGCGATGGCGGCGCCGATGCCACTGGAAGCGCCGGTGATGAGGGCATACGGGGTTTGGGACATGGTGCGGAGACACAGGGAAAGTGTCATCCATCATGCCATCACGGCGTGCAGCGTGACCGCCCGAGCCGGCGCGGGTATCCTTGGCGTTTGATTTTCCACCGTATTCAAGGCCGGGAGAGATAAGGATGCGTCGCAGGATCGTGGCGGGAAACTGGAAGCTGCACGGGGACCGTGCCTTTGCGGGCAAGCTTGTGGATGCTCTGGTCACCGCACCCGTGACCGAGGGAGTCGATTTGATCGTGTTGCCGCCATTGCCCTATCTGGCGGAACTGGTTTCCAGTCACGGCGGGCGCGGTATCGCCTTTGGCGCGCAGGATCTCGACGTGCACCAGCAGGGCGCCTACACCGGAGAAGTGGCCGGCGCCATGTTGCGCGATGTGGGTGCCACCCATGTATTGGTGGGGCATTCCGAGCGGCGCGAGTTGCATGGCGAAAGCAGCGAGCTGGTGGCGCGCAAGTTCCTGGCGGCATGTGAGGCCGGCCTGACACCGATCCTGTGCATTGGCGAAACCCGCGAGCAGCGCGAATCGGGCAGTACCCATGAGGTGCTGGCCCGCCAGCTTGCCCCGGTGCTCGCTCTGGGACCGGAAAAGCTGGTCGGCTGCATCGTCGCGTACGAGCCGGTATGGGCGATCGGCACGGGACTTACCGCCACTCCCGACCAGGCGCAGGACGTGCACGCGCGGGTGCGTAGCGAAATCGCGCAGGTTGATGCTAAAATAGCCAGCTCGCTTCCAATCCTGTATGGCGGAAGCGTCAAGCCCGCCAACGCCGCCGAGCTGTTTTCCCGGCCGGATATCGATGGCGGCCTGATCGGCGGGGCTTCCCTCGTCGCCACTGATTTTCTCGCCATCGCCGCAGCGGCGGCGCGGTAGCCAAACCCATGCTTTATACGCTCTTCAACGTCCTCTATGTAATCGTGGCCGTGGCGATGACGGTCTTCATCCTGCTCCAGCAGGGCAGCGGTGCAGCCGCGGGCTCCGGCTTCGGTGCGGGCGCCTCTGCCACGGTGTTCGGTGCGCGCGGTTCGGCCAACTTCCTTTCCAAGAGCACGGCGATCCTCGCCACGGTGTTCATGGTGATGTCGTTGGGCATGGCGATCTACCTGCACAAGACCGCTGGTTCCGGCGCCCAGACGGAAGACCTTGGCATCATGGGCAACGTGGCTCCCGCGGCCATCGTGCCCGAAGCCCCGGCCACCCCGATCTCGATCGAAGTGCCGCAGGCCCCGACGCCCGCCGCGCAGGAAGTGCCCGCACAGGAAGAAGAATCGCCGGTACCCGCCAGCGAGTGACATCGCGCCGGATTTTGCTAGAATGCGCGGCCCGGCAACGCCGGATTGAAGAATCAGCCCAGGTGGCGGAATTGGTAGACGCACTACCTTGAGGTGGTAGCGACGACAGTCGTGGGGGTTCGAGTCCCCCCTTGGGCACCAAGCATAAAAAAACCCTGATTCGTCAGGGTTTTTTTATGCTTGAAAGAAGGGACTGATCGACCTTGTGGGTTGGGGCGTGGTTACCTGGTGCTCCCGGTGACCTGTGCCGCATCTGGCGGAGCATCGTGCAAGGCGTGCTGCAACTCGTCGATCAGTCCGTGCAGGGTGCGCTCGAGAAGGCGATTGCCTTCGATGATGCGGGCCATGCCGGCGTTCAACTCGCGTGCCAGTTCGTGCACGGTGGTTTCGCGCAGGCGGGTGCCATTGCGGTTCACGAAGAGGTTGTGGCCGGTGTAGGGGCTGGTCCAGCACAGCTTGCCACGTTCGAAGTCCTCTTCGGAGGACTTGCGAAATTCCACCCAGGTGCCGGGCGAAAGTGCGTGCAGCCTCGCGATCAGCGCCGGGTCGATGGGCTCCGGCTCAGGCTGGTCCTCGCTCTGGGGTGTCTGCCATTGGGAGATGACATCCGATTGGGCCAGGGTGGGGTCGGTTTCGAACAGGAAGTCGGGGGCGTGCTGCTGCCGGATCTGGGCGTCGAGGTAGCTGCGCAGTTGCGCCACCAGCGACTGGATTTCGCTGTCGTGCAGGGTGACTCCCGCCAGGCCGGCGCCAAGCTGCTCGGGCAAGGTGTCACGCAACCGTGTCAGGCGTGCCGGATCGTGACTGGATTCGGGATCGTCGATCCACAGCAGGTTTTCGACAAAATCGAGGGCGTTGCGAAAGTCCGCGCTGGTTTCCCCGTATCGCAGCCAGGCCAGTACGAGATGGTTCGACCAGGGGCCTCGCAGCAACTGGCGCACCCATGGCGTTGATTCGAAGTGTTGCAGGCGTTGCTGGATCAGGGCGGCGACGCGCTGACGCGCAAGAACCAGGCGTTCGCGTCCGATCAGGGTTTCCACGGCGCGTTGCTCGGTCACTTCGGCGCGTCGATGGATGGTTTCGAGCTGATGGTGCAGGTCGTCGAGCGCCTCGGAGAATCCGATCGGCTGGTCCTGGTCGTGATGTGAGGCGAGGCGTTCCACGATCAGTGCCACTTGCTTGAGCAGCGCGTCGTTGGGGTCGGTGATGGGTGACCAGCCGATGGCGAGGGCACCAAGCTCGTCAAGAAGCTCGCGCGCGGGATGGCTCTCGCCGTGCAGAAGATCAGGATCGTCCAGTGCGGTGCGCAGGAAGGGGAGTTGCAGCCGCGAAAGGATGTTGCGCAGTGGCGCGGGCAGGTTGCCGTCCTTTCGGATGTGCGAAAACATCAGGCCGACAAGATCCACGATGTCTTCGCGGTCGCTGGCCAGTGGCGCGTCGGGATGATTGACCAGTGCGCGGGCCGAGGCGATCAGTTGCGGCTTGAAGCTGAGTGGATCACCTTCGAAGGTCCATAGTTGGTCGATGGCAACCTCGAGCGCAGAGTCCGGCAGCGGATTCACGGGTGGTCCGTCGCCGTGCGCGGGAGCGCCCTCGATGGCGGCTCCGACCGGACGTTGCATGCGGACCAGTTCGCGCAGTTCTCCAAGGCGCTGGTCATTGCCGTCGGGCAGGGTGACAGGCGTGGCTTGTGCGATGTTTCCCGCCTCGCCCCTGGGCCCCGTGTCGGGGATGCGGCGTGGCGGGGTGTGACGTATCGCGGGTCGATGTGTCGGGGGCAGGAAGTCGGCATCGGGCAGGTCGGGCAGGATGCCGTGCTCGGCCAGAAGCCGGTTCAGGAAACGGTAGATGTCACCCAGGGAGCCGAGCACGTGGTGCCCGAACAGGCCAAAGGCGATCAGGCGCATCTCGATACCGACATCGGTCTGCGCCATCGCATTGCGGAACAGCCGGCTGAGGCCGCGTGGCGAAAGATGATTGTCTTCGATCGCGGCCGGCGCCTGCTGGCCACTGGCTTCGCAGATGCGTGCCACCAGCGTTTCCAGCGGTCGGGCGAGCTGGGTGGAAGTTCGCAGGATAAGGCTTTCCAGGATGAGGGCTTCTTCCTGCTCATCCTTTTCCAGAAGGCTCAGCGGGCCGGGTGTCGCATGGTGGCTGTCGGATCGCGGCTCCTCGCCAAGGCCGATGCCGATGCGGTCGAGGAAGGCGGATTCGGCGATGGCGCGATTGCTGCGCAGTGCGCGCAACGCATCGAAATAGGCTTGTTGCTGGGAAGCGGCGCGGCTGCGTTCGGCCAGATCGAAAAGTCGCGCGTCCAGCTCATCGAACAACGGGTGCAGCCTTTGCGCCAGTTGCTCCTGCACCTGGCTGCGCAACAGTGCAATCAGTT
This sequence comes from uncultured Aquimonas sp., assembly GCA_964617405.1. Lineage (GTDB taxonomy): Bacteria > Pseudomonadota > Gammaproteobacteria > Xanthomonadales > Xanthomonadaceae > Denitratimonas. Next base: position 11,674 of record CAZTXX010000026.1, read on the forward strand.
CGGCCTCGGGCGGCGTGCCGCTCATGAAGAAGGACTCGCGGCATCGGGCGTGGAGACAGGCCGCAATGCCTGACCGGCGAGCAGCACCGGGATTCCGTCTTCAATCGGATAAATGCGATCTTCGTTCGCGGTGACGAGGCCGGCAGGAATGGGGCGCGCTATGCTGCCCCCGTCGGCAGTGCGCATTCGCCCTTCCCGAATGGCGCGGTTGGCCGCTGCCAGCCGGGATGCGTCCATTACCCGCAATGCCTGACCGGATGCCGGGCAGCTCAGGATTTCCAGAAGGCGCGCGTCCAATGCCATGAAACAATCTCCATCACCAGCCCCCTGATTTTGTCAGTGCAGCGCACACACTACAATAAGCGCTTGTCGTATTCGGGACGAAGTACATGAATCAGCCGTCGAAACGACCCGATATCGGGCTCGTCATGGGGTCGCGTTCGGATTGGGAGACGATGGGCCATGCCGCGACACAACTCGAGGCGTTGGGCATTGCCTTCGAGCAGGAAGTGGTTTCGGCGCATCGTACGCCCGAGCGTCTTTTCGAGTACGCGAAATCTGCGCGCGCACGTGGCCTGAAGGCGATCATTGCGGGTGCCGGGGGCGCGGCTCACTTGCCGGGAATGCTGGCCTCCATGACCTCGCTGCCGGTGCTCGGCGTGCCGGTGCAGTCGCGCGCGCTCAACGGGCTTGATTCGCTGCTGTCCATCGTGCAGATGCCCGCCGGTGTGCCGGTGGCCACCTTCGCCATCGGGCGTGCCGGTGCGGTGAATGCCGCGCTGTTCGCGGCCGCATTGCTGGCGCAGGGCGATGCGCGGGTGCGCGATGCGCTCGAAGCTTTCCGTGCCGATCAGACGGCGCAGGTGCGTGCCCATCCGGATCCGGCGCAACCATGAGCGAACGTGCTCGCGTGCCGGTCGTCGGCATCCTGGGTGGTGGCCAATTGGCGCGCATGATGGTGCTGGCGGGCCTGCCATTGGGATTGCGTTTTTCCTTGTTCGATCCCGCGGCGGATGCCTGCGCCGGACAGGCCGCGCCGTTGCGCGTGGCAGCTTGGGACGATACCGACGCGTTGACCCGCTTCGCGGACGAGATTGGCGTGACCACGTTCGATTTCGAGAACGTGCCGGCGGCCAGCCTGGACGTGTTGGCGGCGCGGGTGCCGGCACATCCCGGGCGTGACGCGCTCGCCACCGCGCAGGATCGGCTGACGGAAAAGACCCGTTTCACGGAGCTTGGCATTCCGGTGCCGGGTTTCATGGCCGTGGATGACCGCGATGACCTGGAAGCCGCCGCGCGCGCGCTGGGTCTGCCAGCGATCCTCAAGACGCGCCGCTTCGGTTATGACGGCAAGGGGCAGTTCCGCTTGCGCAACGAGGCCGACCTCGATGCCGCCTGGGCGGCGCTGGGCGATCAGGCGGCCAGCGTGGGGTTGATCCTCGAGGCCTTCGTGCCGTTCCGGCGTGAGCTGTCGGTACTGGCGGTACGCTCGCGCACCGGCGAGTTCGCCACCTGGCCGATCACCGAAAACTGGCATGTGGATGGCGTGTTGTCGGCCAGCCTTGCACCCGCGCGGGTGTCGCCGCAACAGGCGGAAGAGGCCATCGGCCATGCGCGCCGCCTGGCCGAATCGCTCGATTACGTGGGCGTGTTCGCGCTGGAACTGTTCGATGCCGGCGATCGCCTGCTGGCCAATGAAATGGCGCCGCGGGTGCACAACTCGGGGCACTGGACGATCGAGGGGGCACACACCTCGCAGTTCGAGAACCACCTGCGCGCCGTGCTCGGCTGGCCCCTGGGTGCCACCGATGCACGCGGGGTGTCGTGCATGCTGAATTTCCTCGGAGAGATGCCTGCTGCCGACATCGCGCTCGCCGTGCCCGGCCTGCATCTGCACGACTATGGCAAGGCACCACGTGCGGGACGGAAGATCGGCCACGCCACGCTCTGGGCAGAATCCGACGCGGAGCTTGTGAAGGGTCTGCGGCGTGCCGGTGAACTGCTCGGTCGAAGCGCGCAGGTGGCGCCCGTGCTGGCGCAGCTTTCGGATCGGGCCTGCTGACACAACCCGCCTCTCCGGGAAGTTCGTTGCGTCGACGGGTTCTTGCGGGCACGCGGTGGTTTGTTGTCGAACCCCGCGGTCGATTGCCATCCGTACGCCCATGTCTTGATGCATTACCGCATGCGGTGCCTGGAATCACGCTGCTAGACTGGCGGGTGCTGCATCGCGGTCGCTGCCGGTCGGCGCGGTCGCATCCGCATTCATCGCATCTTCCAGAGGCACCCATCCATGAACACTGCAAGCCAGGCCACCGCGGGCACTCCAACGGTGAAGCTTCTGATCGACGGCGCGTTCGTCGAATCCCGCACCAGCGAATGGCGCGATGTCGTCAATCCGGCCACCCAGGAAGTGCTGGCGCGGGTGCCCTTCGCCACCGCCGCCGAGGTCGATGCAGCCGTCGCCGCCGCGAAAGAAGCATTCAAGTCCTGGCGCAAGACGCCGATCAGCACCCGCGCACGCATCTTCCTCAAGTACCAGCAGCTGATCCGCGAACACATGCAGGAACTCGCCGCGATCCTCACCGCCGAGCAGGGCAAGACCCTGCCCGACGCCGAGGGCGACGTGTTCCGCGGGCTGGAGGTGGTGGAGCACGCGGCCGGCATCGGCAACCTGCAGCTGGGTGAACTGGCCAACAACGTCGCCAACGGCGTGGACACCTACACCCTGCTGCAACCACTGGGCGTATGCGCGGGCATCACCCCGTTCAACTTCCCGGCGATGATTCCGCTGTGGATGTTCCCGATGGCCATCGCCACCGGCAACACCTTCATCCTCAAGCCTTCCGAGCAGGACCCGATGGTCACCATGCGCCTGGTGGAACTGGCGCTGGAGGCGGGCATTCCCAGGGGCGTGCTCAACGTGGTCCACGGTGGCCCCGACGTGGTCAACGCGATCTGCGACCACCCCGACATCAAGGCGGTGTCGTTCGTTGGTTCCACCAAGGTCGGCACGCACGTCTACCAGCGCGCCTCGCTCGCGGGCAAGCGCGCGCAGTGCATGATGGGCGCCAAGAACCACGCCGTGGTGCTGCCCGACGCCAACAAGGAGCAGACCCTCAACGCTATGGCGGGCGCGGCCTTCGGCGCCGCCGGCCAGCGCTGCATGGCGGCCTCCACCCTGGTGCTGGTGGGTGAAGCGCGCAACTGGATTCCCGACCTGGTGGCAAAGGCCCGCTCGCTCAAGGTCAACGCCGGCACTCAGGCGGGTACCGATCTTGGCCCGGTGATCTCCTGCAGCGCGCGCGAGCGCATCGAAGGCTTGATCGCCGCAGGTGTGGAGCAGGGCGCGAAGCTGGAGCTGGATGGCCGCAGTCCCGCCGTCGCGGGATTCGAGCGGGGCAACTTCGTCGGCCCGACGATCTTCTCCGGGGTGAAGCCCGGCATGCGCATCTACGACGAGGAGATCTTCGGCCCGGTGCTGGTGATCCTGGAAGTCGAAACCCTGGAAGAGGCCATCGAACTGGTCAACGCCAACCCCAACGGCAACGGTACCGCGGTGTTCACCCAGTCCGGCTGGGCCGCGCGCAAGTTCCAGGAGGAGATCGACGTGGGCCAGGTCGGCATCAACCTGCCGATCCCGGTGCCGGTACCTTCGTTCTCCTTTACCGGCTCGCGCGCCTCCAAGCTCGGCGACTTGGGCCCCTACGGCAAGCAGGTCGTGGCGTTCTACACCCAGACCAAGACCGTGATCTCGCGCTGGTTCGACGAAGAGACCGCCGCGCACGGGGTCAACACCACCATTTCGCTGAAGTGAGGTTGGCGTGGATCTGGAACTGAACGAGGAACAGCAGGCTTTCCGCGAAGCCGCACGTGATTTCGCCGCGGCACGCATGGCGCCGTTCGCGGCGCAATGGGATGCCGAGCACCACTTCCCGCGCGAGGTGATCGCCGCGGGTGGCGAGCTGGGCTTTTGCGGCTTGTACGCCAATCCGGACATCGGAGGCCTGGGGGCGTCACGTTTGTCGGCGGCGGTGGTGTTCGAGGAATTGGCCACGGCCTGTCCCTCGACTGCGGCCTATTTCACCATCCACAACATGGCCACCTGGATGGTCGGGCAATGGGCCACGGACGAGGTCAAGGCGCAGTGGGGCGAGGCGCTCACCTCCGGGCGCAAGCTGGGATCCTATTGCCTGACCGAGCCGGGCTCGGGCTCGGATGCCGCCTCGCTCAAGACCCGCGCCGTGCGCGAGGGCGACGACTACCTCATCAGTGGCAGCAAGGCCTTCATCTCCGGTGGTGGTTCCAGCGATCTTCTCGTGGTGATGGCGCGTACCGGTGACGACACCGCGCGCGGCATCAGTGCGTTCGCGGTGCCGGCCGATGCGCCCGGCATCAGCTATGGCCGGCAGGAGGAGAAGATGGGCTGGCACAGCCAGCCGACCTGCGGCATCAGCTTCGAAAACGTGCGCGTGCCGGCGCACAATCTTCTGGGCGCCGAAGGCGAGGGTTTCCGGATCGCCATGAAGGGCCTGGACGGTGGCCGCATCAATATCGCCTCGTGCTCGCTCGGTGGCGCGCAGGCCGCGCTCGACCAGGCCCGCAGGTACTTGGGCGAGCGGCGCCAGTTCGGCAAGGCGCTGGCCGAATTCCAGGCACTCCAGTTCCGCCTGGCCGATATGGCGACCAACCTCGTGGCATCGCGCCAGATGGTGCACGCGGCCGCCTGCAAGCTCGATGCCGGGCATGCCGACGCCAGCGCCTGGTGTGCCATGGCCAAGCGTTTTGCCACCGATACCTGTTTCACCGTCGTGGATGAAGCCCTGCAGTTGCACGGAGGCTACGGCTATATCCGGGAGTTCCCGCTGGAGCGTTTGCTGCGCGACCTGCGCGTGCACCGCATCCTGGAGGGTACCAACGAGGTCATGCGCCTGATCATCTCGCGCCGCCTGCTGGGTACGGACAAGGAGCTGCGATGAGCGCGCCGGTGCTGTTCGAGGAACGTGCGGCAGGCGCCCATCGTCTGGGGATTGCCACGCTCAACTCTCCCGCCACGCTCAACGGACTGTCGTTGGACATGGTCGATCTGCTGGCGGAAAAGCTCGATGCCTGGGAGCGTGATTCCGGGATCGTCGTGATCGTGTTGCGTGGTGCGGGCGAAAAGGCCTTCTGCGCCGGTGGTGACCTGCACGCCCTCTATGCCGGCATGCGCGAAGCCGGCGTGGGCGGCGATGGGGTGGTTGATCCGCTTTCGATCGCCTACGCGGGCGAGTTCTTCGAGCGTGAGTATCGGCTCGACTACCGCATCCACGCCTATCCCAAGCCCATCCTGTGCTGGGGGCATGGCATCGTCATGGGCGGCGGCATCGGGCTCATGTCGGGTGCCAGTCATCGCGTGGTCACCGAAGCCTCGCGTCTGGCGATGCCGGAAACGGGCATCGGCCTTTATCCCGATGTCGGTGGCACCTGGTTGCTGGCGCGCGCGCCCGGTGCCAGTGGACGCTTCCTGGCCCTGACCGGCGCCAGCATCGATGCCTCGGATGCGCTGTATGCCGGGTTTGCCGACCATGCGATGGCCTCCAGCCGTTACGAGGAGTTGCTCGATGCACTGTGCGGCGCGGCATGGCAATCCTCGCCCGCTGCCAACCATGCGAGTCTGGATGCCTTGTTGCCGCGCTTTGCACTTGATGGGTTGCAAGCCGGGCCCTTGCAGCGCCTGCGTGCACAGATCGACGCCTGCTGTGCGGGCAGCGCACTGGAGCATGCGGTGGAACGCATCGCCGCCATCAGCTTGGAAGAGAGCTGGTGGCAGAAGGCCAAGGTCGCGCTGGCGCGTGCCTGTCCCTCGTCCCTGCGCCTGTCCTGGGAGTTGCAGCAGCGCGCCAGCCGGTTGTCGCTGGCCGAGGTTTTCAGGCTTGAGCTGATCGCCTCGCTGCACTGCGCCGCGCACGGCGATTTCGCCGAAGGCATTCGCGCACTGCTGATCGACAAGGACAAGACGCCGCGCTGGAACCCGGCCACGCTGGCCGAAACCGGTGGGGATTTCATCGAAACCTTCTTCACCGCACCCTGGGCGGCGGGCGGGCATCCCTTGGCCGATCTGGGGTGCGATGATCCACAACGCAAACCATTGCCGTAGAGCGCAGCTTGCTGCGCTGCTTTTTGCTCTTTTCATCCACCGCTTCAGCGCAGCGAGCTGCGTTCTACGAGACCGGAACCGGAGCGGCTTCAGCGCAGCAAGCTGCGCTCTACTCACGAGGACATCGACATGACCACGACAGCACATCCAACCGTCGCCTTCATCGGCTTGGGCCACATGGGCGGGCCGATGGCCGTCAACCTGGTCAAGGCCGGATTCCCGGTGCAGGTGTTCGATCTGGCACCCGCCGCGCTCGAGGCCGCCTCCGCGGCGGGCGCGAAAGTCGCCTCCAGTGCCGCCGAGGCGGTACAGGGTGCAGGCGTCGTGGTCTCGATGCTGCCGGCCAGCCGTCATGTCGAAGGCCTGTATCTGGGCGAGGCCGGACTTCTGGGCGCGATCGAGTCGGGTGCGCTGATCATCGATTCGAGCACCATCGCACCGGCCAGCGCACGCAAGGTGGCCGATGCCGCCGCGGCGCGTGGGCTGGCGATGATCGATGCTCCGGTCTCCGGTGGCACTGCCGGTGCCACCGCCGGCACGCTCACCTTCATCGTCGGTGGCGATGCCGCCGCGCTGGA
>CAZTXX010000027.1:0-6451 GCA_964617405.1 uncultured Aquimonas sp.
GCGCCAAGCTTCACCGATTCGCCGTACAGCTTGCCATCCGGCGAAAAGCGCACGCGCGCGGCATCGGCCAGGGCGTTGGCGAACCAGAACCCGGCGTTGTGCCGGGTTCTTTCATACTCCGACCCGGGATTTCCCAGGCCGACGATGAGGCGAAGCTTTGCCATCCCAGTCCCCTGCCCGGCCCGCAAGGGCGCCGGGCAGGTTCCCATGCATCACTTCTTCTCGGGCGCCTTGGCCTTGGTGGCCGGCACTTCTTCGGCAGCCTCGGGAGCTGCTTCCGGCTCGGCCTCGTGGCGCATGTGGCGCGCCACCGCAACCGCCACGTCGTAATCCGGGCCCAGCTTCAGGGCGGGAATTTCAACGCCGGCAGGCAGGGCGATCTTCGACAGGTGCACCACATCACCCGGCTCCAGCGCCGACAGATCCACCTCGATGTTCGCCGGCAGGTCACGCGGCAGGCAGGAGATTTCCACTTCGGTCAGCTCGTGCATGATGACCACACCAGCGGTCTTGCCGGCGGGCGAGACGTTGCCGTTCACGAAATGCAGCGGCACCGAGGCACGGATGGCTTCATTCGCCATGACGCGCTGGAAGTCCAGGTGCAACACGCGCGGACCCGCCGGATGACGCTGCATGTCACGCAGCAGCACAGGCTGTACGTCGCCATTGAGGTTGAGATCGAGGATGGACGAGTAGAACCACTCGTTCTGCTGTGCCAGCCAGATGGCCTCGTGGTCCACCTGGATCATGACCGGATCCAGGCCACCACCGTAGACGATGGCGGGGATCTTGCGCTCGTGGCGCAGACGGCGGCTCGCACCCTTCCCTGCGTCCGAGCGGCGCTCGACTTTGATTTCATGTGCCATGTTGATGCTTCCTGTTGTTGCAATGAACCCGTCTCGCGACGGGGAAAAACTCACCCGCGACCAGGTGAGTGGGATTGAGGCCGGGAGTGGAGAATGGAGAATAGGGAATGGATGGCAGTCGAAGTGCGGCGGCACTCCTGACGATTCTCCATTCCCTATTCCCCATTCCCACGCTAGTCGACGTACAACGAGCTGACGGATTCTCCGTAGGCGATGCGCCGGATGGTTTCGGCCAGAAGCTCGGCCACGCTGAGCTGGCGAATGCGGGAACAGGCGCGGGCGGCGGCATTGAGCGGGATGGTGTCGGCGACCACCAGCTCATCCAGCGCCGAACCCTCCAGATTGGCGATCGCCGGCCCCGACAGCACCGCATGCGTGCAGTACGCCACCACGCGGCGCGCGCCGTTGGCCTTGAGCGCGGCGGCGGCGGCGCAGAGCGTGCCGGCGGTATCGACGATGTCGTCGACCAGCACGCAGGTCTTGTCGCGCACGTCGCCGATGATGTTCATCACCGTGGCCACATTGGCTTTCGGCCGGCGCTTGTCGATGATCGCAAGGTCCGCGTCGTCGAGACGCTTGGCAATGGCGCGGGCACGCACCACACCGCCCACGTCCGGGCTGACCACGATCACGTCGCGGGTGCCGTAGGTGCGCCAGATGTCGGCGAGCATCAGCGGCGAGGAGTAGACGTTGTCGACCGGGAAGTCGAAGAAGCCCTGGATCTGGTCGGCGTGCAGGTCCACGGTCAGCACACGATCGGTACCGACCGCGCCGAACATCTCGGCCACGACCTTGGCGGTGATCGGCACGCGCGCCGAGCGCGGGCGGCGATCCTGCCGGGCATAGCCGAAATAGGGCACCACCGCGGTGACGCTGGAGGCACTGGCGCGCTTGAGCGCGTCGATCAGCACCAGCAGCTCCATCAGGTTCTCGGCCGAGGGTGCGCAGGTGGACTGGATGACGAACACCTCCTGGCGGCGCACGTTTTCCTCGATCTCGACCTGAACCTCGCCGTCGGAGAACTTGCCCACCATCGCCTTGCCCAGCGGCACGCCGAGATCGTGGCATACCGCCTGGGCCAGTGGCAGATTGGCATTGCCCGAAAAGATCAGCAGTCCGTTGGCATTCACGTCACACCCGACCCATACGCGCTGCGCGCTACCCGGAGATGGATTCGATGGCCCTGCGCGTCCGGTAGCGCGCCGGGTCGACCTGGCTGGGGCGGCAGGATTCGAACCTGCGAATGCCGGGATCAAAACCCGGTGCCTTACCGCTTGGCGACGCCCCAATTGTTTCGATCAATGCCGTCGATCACGCTCTCCGGCCTTTCCAGCTTGCGATGCAACGGCGACACATCCACACCGCACGCAACCCGGCTGCCCCAGTGTGGCGGCAGTTCGCGTTGCGCCAGCCGCGCCGCTTCGACCGTCTCGAAGTCGACGAAGACGCCGCCCCCGGTGCCGGTCACGCGTGCGCGACCCCATTCGGCAAGACGATCCAGCGCCTCGGCGACCGCGGAACTGCGCGCGCGCAGCAGCGGTTCGAAGACGTTGTCGCATGCAGAGCCGGAAATGAAGCCCGCTATTGTCGTTGGCGTGCAATCGCGCGTCAAATCGGGCGATCGGAAAAGTTCAGCGGTCGGTACGCCAACGCCTGGATCGACCAACAGATAGGCACGCGGCGGAAGCGCCAGGGGAACCAGTCGCTCACCCACACCTTCGGCAAAAGCACTGCGCCCACGCACGAAAACCGGCACGTCCGCACCCAAGCTCAGGCCCAGACCGGCCAATTCATCCACACCAAGTCGCAAGCCCCACAAACTGTTCAACACCAGCAGTACCGTGGCCGCGTCGGAACTGCCGCCTCCGAAGCCGCCTCCCTGCGGAATGCGCTTTTCGATGTCGATCTCCACTCCGGGCACGGCATGGCCCGCAACGGCCTTCAGCAAGTAGGCCGCGCGCACGGTCAGATCGTCTTCCGCCGCCACACCGCTGGCGCCGCGGCGACGCACGATACGTCCATCGTCCCGCAAGCGCAGCGCCACCGTATCGCCCCAGTCGAGCAACTGGAAAACGGTCTGCAACAGGTGGTAGCCGTCGCTGCGGCGCCCGACCACATGCAGGAACAGGTTGAGCTTGGCCGGCGCCGGCCAGTGGCTCCACGCATTGGAGTCCCGGTCCAGGTCAGGGCGGATCTCGGTGTTTTCCATGATCAGTTCGACAACGGGTCGAACGACCAGCCTTCCACCACCAGCCGTACGCGACGATCCCCGCGGCTGGCGAATACGCGCGAGGGCAATGCCGGCTCGCTCGCGGTATCGAACTGGCGGTACTCGATCTGCCAGCCATGCTGATCGATGACCTCGGGCAGGCCATTGGCGGAAAAACGGATCCGCGCCTCGCCGGCCGCCCGCATACCACGCGCCCAGGCGGCCAGATCGCCCAAAGGCACCACCCAGCCGAGATGTTCGGCGAGCAACTGCTCGGCGCTGTCGCCTTCGAACGGCCCGCCCTCAAAACCTTCAAGCCGTGCCTGGCCCGGTGCGCCGCTCAGGCGCCAGCTGCGCCGCGACACGGGGGCATTGAGCGTGATGCGGAAGTCATCGCCTTCCTGCACCCATTCGAGCCGCCCGCTGCCGCTTTCACGCCCATCGGATACCGCGATCTTTCCCACCAGCCGCCAATTCCTGCGCTGGCCGAGCTCGGCTTCGCGCCGAACCTGGTCGGCCAGCGGATCGCCTGAAGAAGCTGTCGGCGTGGGCACGGTGGCACAGGCGCCCAGCACCAGGGTCAGTACGACAACCAGCAGCGCGCGCATCATTCGCCCAGCACCTTGCGGGCATCGCGCACGGCGCGGCTGTCCGGGTCGATTTCCGTCGCAAGCCGCAACATCGAGCGCGCTTCTTCAGGCTGATCCAGCGCGGTCAGGACGATCGCCAGATGGGCGCCGATCTCGGCATCGCGCTGCAACTCGAAGGCGCGCCGCAGCGGCACCAAGGCTTCCGTGTTGCGCCCCAGCCGATGCAAGGCCCAGCCCAGGCTGTCGAGTGCGGCGGCGGAATCCGGCTTGATCGCAAGCGATTGCTCGATCAGGGCCAAACCCTCATCGATGGCATCGGTGCGATCGGCCAAGGTATAGCCCAGCGCGTTGAGAAAGTCCGCATCCTCCGGCTCGGCATCGACCAGAGCACGCAGGTCGGCGATTGCTTCGTCCACCCGATCCAGCCGCTCATAGGCCAAGGCCCGGTTGTAGCGCAGCATCAGGTCTTCGTCGAAGATCGCCAGCCCCCGATCGAGCGCCGACACTTCGCTGACGGCATCACCGTGCTTGCGCGCCAACTCGGCCTCGATCAGGTAGGCGTTGCGCACGATCTCGTCCCACTCGCTTTCACCGGCCTGGATCTGGCGCAAGCGCTCCTGCGCGGCGGGCCAGTCGCCCTCCTCGTCCAGCAGCACCGCGATACGCAACTGCGCCTGCTCGTACTGCATGCCGGTCTGGATACGTTGGTACCAGTCGCGCGCCGCCGTCGAATCCTTCTTCATTTCCGCCAACTGGCCCAGCAGCAGAAGCCGTGACGACGAGGGTTCGGTGGTCTGTGCGGCTGTCGCCAGATCGTCGTACAAGGCGGCCAAGCCGGTGGTATCCATCGCCTGGGCCAGATATCCGGCACGTGCCGCCAGTGCCCGATCGTCGTCCGCAGCGGGGCCCAGCGCCTGCGCGGCAGCGGATGGATCGCCGAGCGCCGCGAGATGGCTGGCGATGGCAAGGCGGTCGGAGGCGGTGAGTTCAGGCAATCCCAGCGCCGTGTCGAGCGCGCTACGCGCCCGCTCGCGGTCACCCTTGTCCAGCGCATCTTCCGCCGCCCAGCCAAAGGCGCGCGGCTCCTGCGGAAATTTTTGCACCACCGCTTGGGCAAGACGCGAGTAAAGCGCCTTGTCCCCCAGTCGCAGCGCCACGCCACCAAAGGCCAACCAGGCATCCATCACATCCGGCAGCGCGCCGCGCGACAAGATGCTGGACGCCAGCTCGCCCGCCAGTTCGGCATCGGGTGCCGAAACCAGCGCCGCGGCCACCGGTCGCCAGCCATCCTCGCGCGCCAGCAGCAGATCGAGCAGTGGCATGGCGTCCTCGCTGCTGGACTCCAGCAGCGCCAGCCGCAGTCTTTGCACCGGCAGGTTTCTCGCGTCGGGGACAAGCTCCGCCCAGCGCTCCAGTGCCAGGCGTGCGTTCGCGGCGCGTCTAGCGAGCAGTGCCACCTGCACCGCGCGCTCGGCGACATCCGGGTCGGTGCTGGCCTGTGCGGCGCGCAGGTAGGCCATGGCGGCAGTCGCCGTGTCACCGCCCTGCAAGGCGAACTCGCCTTCCAGAAGAGGGGCCAGAGCGGCATCCGGATCGGCCCCATGCGCCGGAAACGACGCGGCCAGGGCCAACAGCAGGTAAACTAGGAATCGCGGCATCGTCCCGAGCCTGTTGATGATGTTGCGCGCACGCCCTTCGCCCAGCCCGCCTGCACGCCAGCGATCAAAGTCTAACCCAAGCGATCCATGTCCCTGCTCGCTCTCGGCCTGAACCACCAGACCGCCCCGATCGCACTGCGCGAGCGACTGGCGATCGCGCCGGGCCTGCTGCCCGAAGCGCTGCGCCAGCTGTCCGGCCAGCCTGGCGTGAGCGAGGCCGTCGTGCTTTCCACCTGCAACCGGACCGAGGTCTACTGCCATGTGGATACCGGGGCGGAGAACCTGCCCGAACGCTGGCTGGCGGACTTCGGGCAACTGCGCATCGAGCAACTCGACGCCTACCTGTACCGCCACCAGGACAGTGGGGCGGTACGCCACCTGTTCCGCGTGGCGACGGGGCTCGATTCACTCGTGCTCGGCGAACCACAGATCCTCGGACAGGTGAAGGAAGCCTGGCAGGCCGCGCGCCACGGCGGCACCCTCAAGACGCCGCTGGACCGGCTCTTCCAGCAGACCTTCGCGGTGGCCAAGCGAGTGCGGACCGATACTGCCATCGGCAGCCATCCGGTATCGGTGGCGTTTGCCGCGGTGCGGTTGGCACAACAAATGTTTTCCGCGCTGGATCGCGCCACAGTGCTGCTGATCGGTGCCGGCGACACCATCGAGCTCGCAGCCCGGCACCTGGCCGACCAGCACGTCAAACGCCTGCTGGTGGCCAACCGCACGCTGGAACATGCGCAGACGCTCGCCTCGCGCTTCGGCGGTGTGGCCTTGCCGTTGGATGATCTGGACCGCCACCTGGCCGAGGCCGACATCGTGCTTTCCGCCACCGCCAGCCGCGACCCGATACTGCGCCACGACATGGTGCGCCGAGCCCTGCAACAGCGCCGCCAGCGCCCGATGTTCCTGCTCGACCTTGCGGTGCCGCGCGACATCGAAGCCTCCGTGTCGGGGCTCGACAACGTATTTTTGTATACGGTCGATGATCTGGAACAGGTGATCGATGAGAACCGGCGCTCGCGCCGCGAAGCCGCCGAGCAGGCCGAGGCGATCATCGAGCTGCAGGTGGAGCACTACCTCGCCTGGTGGCGCGCCTCCCAGGACCAGGCCACGCTCAAGCAGTTGCGC
>CAZTXX010000027.1:6551-17800 GCA_964617405.1 uncultured Aquimonas sp.
CGGAAGCCATGACGCCAGGCATCCGTCGCAAGCTCGACGCGCTCGCCGAGCGCCATGAGGAGGTCGGCCGCCTGCTGGCGGAGCCTTCGGTCAGCGCCGATCCCCGGCGTTTTCGCGAACTGTCGCGCGAATTCGCCCAGCTCGAAGACGTGGTGGCCGGCCTGCGCGAATTCGACCAGGCCGCCAACGCACTGGCCTCGGCCGAGGCGATGCGTGCCGATCCGGAGTTGCGCGAGCTGGCCGAGGAGGAAATCACCGAACAGCGCGCGTGTCTGGACGCGCTGGAAGACGCGCTCAACCTGTTGCTGCTGCCGCGCGATCCACGCGATGACGCGAACCTCTTCCTGGAAATCCGTGCCGGCACCGGTGGCGACGAGGCCGCGCTGTTCGCCGGCGACCTGTTCCGCATGTACTCGCGTTTCGCGGAGAGCCGAGGCTGGCGCGTCGAGCTGCTGAGCGCGAATCCGGGCGAGCACGGCGGCTTCAAGGAAGTCGTCGCACGCATCGAGGGCGAAGGTGCCTACGCCCAGCTCAAGTTCGAGTCCGGCACCCATCGTGTGCAGCGTGTTCCGGAAACCGAATCCCAGGGCCGCATCCACACCTCGGCGGCCACCGTTGCGATCCTGCCGGAACTGGACGAAATCGACGAGATCGAACTGCGCGATGCCGATTTGCGGATCGACACCTTCCGCGCCTCGGGTGCCGGCGGTCAGCACGTCAACAAGACCGATTCCGCAATCCGCATCACCCACCTGCCCTCGGGCCTCGTGGTCGAATGCCAGGACGAGCGCAGCCAGCACAAGAACCGCGCCCGCGCGCTCGCCCTTTTGAAGGCACGCCTGCTCGACGACGAACGCGGTCGACAGACCGCGGCGCAGGCCGAATCGCGCCGCTTGCAGGTGGGTTCGGGGGATCGCAGCCAGCGCATCCGCACCTACAATTTCCCGCAGGGGCGCATCACCGACCACCGCATCAACCTCACCCTCCACCGCTTGCCCGAAGTGCTTGCCGGTGATCTTTCCGAATTGATCGACACCCTGCGCCGCGAACACCAGGCCGACGAACTGCGTCTGGCCGGTGCGGCCAACTGAGCCTGCCAGCATGCCGACCCCGCCTGTTCCCCCGATCGAACGCCACGCCAGCCGCAGCCACCGGCTCGGGGTATCGCATACCGCCTTCCTGCGCGACTACTGGCAAAAGCACCCCTTGCTGGTGCGCGGCGCATTTCCGGGCTTCAGCAGTCCGATCACGCCGGACGAGCTGGCCGGCCTGTCCTGTGAGGAAGGCTCGCTGGCACGTCTGATCACCCACCAGGCCGAAGGCGACCACTGGCAGGTGCGCCACGGGCCGTTTCCAGAGGAGATCTTCGCCACCCTGCCCGAGCGCGACTGGACCTTGCTGGTGCAGGACGTGGACAAATGGGATGCGGATGTAGCCTTGCTGCTCGAACACTTCGCCTTCCTGCCGCGCTGGCGCATCGACGACATCATGGTCAGCTTCGCGGCACCGGAAGGCTCGGTCGGCGCGCATGTGGACCAGTACGACGTGTTCCTGATCCAGGGTCTGGGCCGGCGACGCTGGCAGATCGATGCCGGTGACAATCCGCCGCAGGCGTTCCGCGAGGGCGTCGAACTCAGGTTGCTGGAGCACTTCACTCCAACTCATGAATGGGTCCTGGAGCCCGGCGACATCCTCTACCTGCCGCCGGGCGTGCCGCATCATGGCGTGGCGCTCGACGCCTGCCTGACGATTTCCGTCGGCATGCGTGCGCCCTCTCACGGTGAGTTGCTGGCCGATCTGGCCGACACGCTGGCCGAACAACTGCCCGACGCGCAGCGCTATGCCGATCCCGACCTCTCTCCCACCGCCGCCGACGGACGTATCGATACCGCCACCCTGCGCCGGGTTCGCGAGGGGCTGCAGTCGATCACCCGGCTCGACGATGCCACGCTGGCCACATGGTTCGGCGGCTTCATCACGCGCTATCGCAGCGCCGGCCAGATCGCCGCGCCACCGCGCGCTGCGTCCGCGGCGCAGATCGAAAAGCGCCTCGCGCAAGGGGCACGGCTGCACCTCCACCCGCTGGCGCGCTGCGCCTGGAACACGGGCTCCGGGCGCGCGTTGCTGCATATCGACGGGGAACGCTACCCGGCCGGAACTGCACTGGCGCGACACCTGGGCTCACGCCTGCCGCTGGACATGGCATTCTACGAAGCCTGTGATGAGGCCGACCGCGCCTTGCTGCACCAGCTCGTCAAGCGCGGCATGCTGGCCTTGTCGTCCCGCTGAACCTTGCAGGAGTTGCCCCCAATGAGCACGCCCGACTTCCGCATCGAATTTGCCAGCTACCCCGAGCAGCTCGCCGACCTGCGCGCCGTGCGCGAGCCGGTGTTCATCATCGAGCAGGCGGTGCCGGCCGAGCTCGAATGGGACGAGGCCGATCCGCTCAGCATTCATGTGCTGGCGCGTGACGGATCGGGTGCGGCCATCGGCACGGCGCGGCTCACACCAGAACGTGGCATCGGGCGCATGGCAGTGCTGGCCCCATGGCGTGGCCAGGGCGTGGGAAGCGCGCTGCTGCAGGCACTGATCGAACGCGCCCGCGAACTGGGTCACCCGGCGGTTGAACTGCATGCGCAAACCCATGCGATCGGCTTCTACGAGCGCTTCGGGTTTGCAGCCTTCGGCGATGAATACGATGAAGCCGGCATTCCCCATCGCAGCATGAAACTCGTGCTGGCGCAGGAGCCTGACGAGCGCGCGCTGCGCGAGACCGATTCGCCCGCGCAGGTCGCCGAGCTTTCGCACGCGCTGATTGCCCGGGCGCGGCGCGGCCTGTCGATCTACACGCGCGATCTGGATCCGGCCATCCTCGATTCGCGCGAAGCCTCGGCGGCACTGCGGGCTTTTGCCACCGGTTCGCGTCACGCCATGGCGCGGGTACTGGTGCACGACCTGCGACGCGCGGTGCGTGAAGGCCATGCCCTGATCACGTTGGCGCAAAGGCTCTCGAGCCACTTTTCGATCCGCGTGGTGGAAGAGGAACCGGACGTGCAATACGCCGGTGCCTTCCTCATCAATGATCGCGCCGGCTACCTGTTCCGCCCCATCGCCACGCGTTTCGAGGCCAGTGCCTGCCTGCACGATCCGGCACGCAACCGCCAGTTGCAGGGTTATTTCGACGAGGTCTGGGAACGCAGCCGCCCAGCCACGGAATTGCGCGTGCTCTGATCCGTATCCTGGTTTGCACCCTGCTCCAAAGCCCTGACCGCTCGCGTCGCAGCGCGCGGGCGCTTCCTGCCGGCGCCCGGATACCCCGCCAATGAAATGATGACGAGATCGCCGGTCTTCATGGCGAGGCCGTCTGGAGGCTGACGCATCGCGATGGATATGCGCCATGAAAAACGCCCCGGCCAGAATCCCGGCCGGGGCGTTCCTGTTGCGTGATGGAGCGGGGTGCGGGACGCACCCCGGTTCACATCAGTTCTGCACGTTCAGCTCGGTGCGGCGGTTGGTCTCGCTCTTGCAGGCCGGGAAGGTCTGCGCGGTCGGCTCCAACGGACGGCTTTCGCCATAACCGATCGGGCCCACCAGACGCGAGGCGTCAACGCCATTGCTGGTCAGGTAGTCGTAAACCGTCTTGGCACGACGCTCGGACAGCGACTGGTTGTAGTTGTCCGCACCGCACAGGTCGGTGTGGCCAGCCACTTCCACGCGCAGCTCCGGATACTGGACCAGCACCGTCGCGGCTTCCTTCAGGGTCTCGACCGCGTCAGGGCGCAGGGTGGCCTTGTCGAAGTCGAAGTTGACGCCACGCAGGTCGATGGTCACGGCAACCGGGCAACCGTCCGGGCCCACCGTCTGACCGGGCTGCGAATCGGGGCAGCGGTCATCGCAGTTGTTCACGCCATCACCGTCGTCATCCAGGTCGGCGCAGCTCGGCGGCGGCGGCGGCGGCGGCGGCGGAGCCACTTCTTCCTGCGGCGCGGCCGGAGCCTCGCCCAGCTTAACCAGCAGGCTGACCTGGCCGATCATGTCGAGGAAAGCACTTTCGCGCGGTGCGGCGACGCTCTGGTCGTCGGCATCCCAGCGTGCCAGCACTTCGGTACGCACTGCGGTGCGTGGGTAGTCGGCCTGCAAGCCCACACCGACCTGTGCGGCAAAGTTGGTGTCCTTGCGCTTGATCGGCTGGCCGCCGTTCTGGTTGGGGAAGGATTCGTCGTGACGCAGCGCGCCGGCGCCGTAGGCGATGTAGGGCCACCAGTTGCGATCCGCACCACGGAAGTGCGAACGCGCGGTCAGCATGGCGCCGTAGCTGTTCCAGTGCAGCTCATTGCCATCCTTTTCCGGATTGGTGTTGGTGAGGTCCAGATCCAGCGAGAAACCGCGGGTAATGAACTTGCCAAGGCCAATGGCGTAGATCGGGCTGTCGTCAACCTTGCGGTCACCGTCATTGATGCTGAAACCCAGCGTGCCGGAGACGTACCAACGGTCGTCGAACTCTTGCGCGGACGCGACGTGGGTCAGGCCCATCACACCGAGGAGAGCGCAACCCAGGAGAGTCTTCTTCATCTAATTGCTCCTTGAGACTAAGTAGTTTTCACCAGAACAGATTTGCGGAACAAAAAGTGCCGCGTCGCTTACGCAGGCAGCATCCGGTGATGGACACTGACCCGTCAAGTTTACATGTTTGATGCGGCTGAAGTTTAACATATTGCTAACACCGTGCTCGCAACGCTCAGGACGGCCTTGTCGCGATGACCGTCACGCGGCATTGTGCATCCACCCCACCACGTGCCGCCGCTATGACCCCACGTTACCCCCACCTGTTCTCACCGCTCGACCTGGGTCACTGCGTCCTGCCCAACCGTGTACTGATGGGCTCGATGCACACCGGGCTGGAAGACCGGCGACGCGATTACCCCAGATTGGCGGCCTATTTCGCCGAACGGGCACGGGGAGGGGTCGCATTGATGGTGACCGGCGGCATTGCGCCCAATATTTCCGGTTGGACCAAGCCTTTTGCCGGCAAGCTTGCCTGGCCCTGGGAGGTACGTCGCCACCGTCAGGTGACCGATGCGGTGCATGCGGAGGGCGGGCGCATCTGCATGCAGATCCTGCACGCCGGGCGCTACGGCTTCCACCCGCTCATCGTGGCGCCCTCCAGGCTGAAGTCGCCGATCACACCCTTCACTCCGCGCGCACTGTCGACCCAGGGCGTCGAACAGCAGATCCGCGACTTCGCCAACTGCGCGGTGCTCGCCCGCGAAGCCGGCTACGACGGGGTGGAGATCATGGGATCGGAGGGCTACCTCATCAACGAGTTCCTCGCTGCGCGCACCAACCACCGCACCGACCGTTGGGGCGGCAGTTTCGAGAACCGTCTGCGCTTCGCCACCGAAATCGTGCGCCGCACCCGTGCGGCAGTGGGTACCGATTTCATCATCATCTTCCGACTCTCCATGCTGGAACTGGTCGAAGGAGGTGCTTCCCTCGATGAAACCGTCGCTGCGGCAAAGGCCATCGAGGCGGCCGGCGCCTCGATCCTCAACACCGGCATCGGCTGGCACGAGGCGCGTATCCCCACCATCGTCACCAGTGTGCCGCGCGCCGTATTCCGCTTTGTCACATCCCGGCTGAAGCGCGAGGTGTCGATCCCCGTGATCGCCAGCAACCGCATCAACATGCCCGAGGTGGCCGAGGACATCCTCGCGCACGGCGAAGCCGACCTGGTGTCGATGGCGCGCCCGTTGCTGGCCGATGCGGACTGGGTGGCGAAAGCCCGCGAGGACCGCGCCGCAGACATCAATACCTGCATCGCCTGCAACCAGGCCTGCCTCGATCACGTCTTCCAGAACAAGCACGCCAGCTGCCTGGTGAACCCGCGCGCGGGGCGCGAAACCGAGCTGAACTACCGCCCCACTGCCGCTCGCAAGCGCATCGCCGTGGTCGGCGCCGGCCCCGCCGGGCTGGCTTGCGCCAGCGTGGCCGCCGAACGTGGGCATGAGGTGACCTTGTACGAAGCGGCAGCCGATATCGGCGGGCAGTTCAATCTGGCCAGCCAGATCCCAGGAAAGGAGGAGTTCGCTGAAACCCTGCGCTATTACCGCAGGCGCCTCATCCAGACCGGCGTGCGCCTGCGTCTGTCGGAAACCGCCGATGTCTCGAAGCTCGCCGGCTTCGACCATGTCGTGCTGGCCACCGGGGTCGCTCCACGTGTTCCTCCCATTGAAGGTATCGACCACGCCAGCGTGATCAGCTACCCCGACCTTGTCGCCGGCCGGCGCGAGGCTGGCGCGCGCGTGGCGATCATCGGCGCCGGTGGCATCGGCTTCGATGTGGCCGAGTTCCTGACCCAGTCACGACCTTCCAGCACGCTGCGACCGGCGCACTGGCTGGCCGAATGGGGGATCGACCCCACCTTGGAGGCACGCGGCGGTATCGAGGGTGTCACACCTCGTCCGGAACCACCCGAACGCGAGGTGTGGCTGTTGCAGCGCACCGAGGGTGCGCTCGGGAAACGCCTGGGCAAGACCACGGGCTGGGTGCACCGCGCCACCTTGAAACGCGCCGGGGTACACATGCTCGGCGGCGTCGAATACCTGCGTATTGATGATGATGGCCTGCATCTGCGCGTCGCTGGCGTGGAGCGCTTGTTGGCAGTGGACCACATCATCCTCTGCGCCGGGCAGGAGTCGCGCCGCGAACTCAAGGCGCCGCTGGAAGCCGCCGGGCAACGCGTGCACCTGATTGGCGGTGCCGACCTGGCGACTGAACTCGATGCCAAGCGTGCCATTGCACAGGGTTGCGAGCTGGCCGCGGCACTCTGAACGCCATCGCACGCAACCATTGACTTTTATGGAACTGCCGAAAACACGCGGCACTCCCAATCCCAGGGCAGGCGCCGACACAACGCCAAAACCGCACTCCATCGCGCTTTTCGATATCCG
Source organism: uncultured Aquimonas sp. (assembly GCA_964617405.1). Taxonomy (GTDB): domain Bacteria; phylum Pseudomonadota; class Gammaproteobacteria; order Xanthomonadales; family Xanthomonadaceae; genus Denitratimonas. The sequence continues at coordinate 13,502 of CAZTXX010000027.1, forward strand.
CCTCGCGCGCCGAACGATGCAACCAGGCCTGAACCCGCCCACCCATCCGTTCAGGCCTGGTTGGGAGAACGGCCCGTAACGTGCCGTCGGTTTTCCGCCGCCCCAATCACTGCGGCCTGAAATCAACGGTTCGTGAAAGCGCGTGTCTTGCGTTTTCACCCCGTGCGGCTGGCGCCGCGATGCCACGAGAGGCCCGCGCCAGGCGTACCCCCGAAACGCCATGTCAGAAGCACCGAACCTTTCCGGCCGCCTTTCCGTACCACGGGATTTGCGCTTACGCCGAAGCAGGCAGCATCTGGCGCAACGACCAAGGAGTCCGCGATGAAACTGGCCACTCTTCTCTGGCTGGCACAACTGCTGCCGCAACCGCAAGCCGATCAGGCTTGTCTGGCAACCACGGTTTATCTGGAAGCGCGCAACCAGTCCGAACTCGGCCAACGCGCCGTAGCCGAAGTGGCATTGCGCCGCCTGGATAGCGGTCGCTGGGGCAATACCTTGTGCGAGGTGGTGATGGCGCCGCGCCAGTTCGCCCCGACCCTGGTGGCACCCGACTACCGGTTGAGCAATCTCAATGCCTGGAATCGCGCGGTTGCGGTGGCCTTGCGTGTGCAAGGCGACTGGAACAGTCCGCGCCAGCAGCATCGCTTCGTGGTACCGGGCGCCGATCATTTCGTGGTGCTGTCCAAGGCCTCGCCCGACTGGGCGCAAGGAGTGCCCGTGGCCACCATCGGCGACCACACCTTCTACAGCGTTCCGTCGCGCCTCTGAAACCGGCAAAATCCGCGCCGCGCCCTTGAACGATGCCTGCTGAATCCCCATCGTAACGGGTCCTTATCCATCCATCGGGACCCAAGATGAAGCTCTACTGCCTGCCTGGCGCCTGCTCGCTCACCGACCATATCGTGCTCGAATGGATCGGTCAGCCTTACGAACTCAACATCGTCCAGCGCGACGAGTTGAAAACCTCGTACCTGAAGATCAACCCCAGCGGCGCGGTACCCGCCCTGGTTCTCGGCGAGGGCACGATCCTCACCCAGAACATCGCGATCCTCGACTATCTGGCCGGCCTTGCCCCGGAAGCCAAACTCACCGGCGACGGCTCGGCCCTCGCACGTGCCCGGGTGATGCGCTGGCTGGCCTTCATCAATGCCGACGTGCACAAGAACTTCACCCCGCTGTTCGGCGCGCCGCGCTTCGTCGATGGCGAAGAGGCGCAGGCCAATCTGAAGCAGAAAGCCGTCGCGCGCCTGCGTGAGCAGTTCGAGACGCTCGATGCGCAGATCGGCGGTAACACCTGGCTGGTGGACAACCAGCGCTCGATCGCCGACCCCTATCTGTACGTGATCCTGCGCTGGGCACACGCCATGCAGATCGACCTTTCCGGGCTGGACAACCTCGCTCGCTTCTTCAAGCACATGGAAGCCGATACCGGCGTGCAGGCCGCGCTCAAGGCGGAAGGCCTGGGCTGAGCCATCGGGCTCATCGTCCACACAATGCGCGGGCCGGTGGCCCGCGTGTTGTTTCCGGCCGGGGAGTTCAGCCCTCGCCTTCGGCCAGCCGCGCGTAGAAACCCTGCGCGAACGCCTCGAACCGCCCCTCTTCGATGGCCGCACGGATGCCGGCCATCAGCTCCTGGTAGTAGTGCAGGTTGTGGATGGTGGCGAGCATCGGCCCGAGCATCTCGTTGCAGCGGTCCAGATGGCGCAGATAGGCGCGGGTGAAGCCGCCGGCGCAGGCGTAACAGCCGCACTCCGGATCGATCGGCCGCAGGTCCTTCTCGTATTTCGCATTGCGGATGCGCACCGTGCCGAAACGGGTGAAATAGTGCCCGTTGCGCGCGTTGCGTGTCGGCATCACGCAGTCGAACATGTCGATGCCGCGGCGCACCGCCTCGACGATGTCCTGCGGACGACCCACGCCCATCAGATAGCGCGGGCGGTCTTCGGGGAGCCGCGGGCAGGTGTGCTCCAGCATCGCGTTGCGCTCATCCTCCGGCTCGCCCACCGCCAAGCCACCCACGGCGTAGCCGTCGAAGCCGATCTGCATCAGGCCCTCGGCCGAGCGGCTCCGCAGCGCCGGATAGACGTGGCCCTGGACGATGCCGAACAGTGCCGCATCATTGCCAAGCCGGTCGTGCTCGGCGCGGCTGCGCGCGGCCCAGCGCAGGCTCAGCTCCATCGACTCCTTCGCGCGCTTCTCGCTCGTCACCACGCCGTCCACCGCGTAGGGCGTGCACTCGTCGAAGATCATCACCACGTCCGAATCCAGCGTGCGCTGGATCTGCATGCTCTCCTCCGGCCCGATGAACACCCGGCGCCCGTCCACCGGCGAGGAAAACGCCACGCCGGCCTCGGTGATCTTGCGCCGGTGCGCCAGCGAGAACACCTGGAAGCCGCCCGAATCGGTCAGGATCGGCCCATCCCAGCGGGCAAAACCGTGCAGCCCACCGTGCGCCGAAATCACCTCCAGCCCGGGCCGCAGATACAGATGGAAGGTATTGCCCAGGATCATCTGCGCGCCGATCGCTTTGATCGAATCGGGCGTCATGCCTTTCACCGAACCATAGGTGCCCACCGGCATGAAGGCCGGGGTTTCGACCGCACCACGCGGGAAGCTCAGGCGCCCACGGCGGGCGGCGCCGTCGCTGCCGATCCGCTCGAACTGCATTCGGGACATGCCCTACTCCTCTTTTTTCCGGGTTTCTGGAAACACCAGCATCGCATCGCCATAGCTGAAGAAACGGTAGCCCTCGCGCACGGCGTGGGCGTAGGCGGCCATGACGCGCTCGTAGCCGGCGAAGGCACTGACCAGCATCAGCAGGGTGGATTCGGGCAGGTGGAAGTTGGTGACCAGGGCATCGACGCTGTGGATGCGCTTGCCGGGAAAGAGGAACAGCCGGGTGTCGCCGGCAAACGGACGAACCTCGCCGTCCCGGAAGGCGGTTTCCAGCGCGCGCACCACGGTGGTCCCAACCGCCACCACGCGCCCACCGCGGGCCTTCGCGGCGCGGATCTGTTCGCACAGCGCCGCGCCCACGTTGAGCCACTCGCTGTGCATCACGTGATCCTTGAACTCCTCGGCGCGCATCGGCTGGAAGGTACCGGCGCCCACGTGCAGGGTGATATGGCCAAACTCCACGCCGCGCTCGCGCAGCGCCGCCAGCAGGGCCTCGTCGAAATGCAGGCCGGCGGTGGGCGCGGCCACGGCGCCGGGGGCACGGGCGAAGACGGTCTGGTAGCGCTCGGCGTCGGCGGCCTCCGGCTCGCGGGTCATATAGGGCGGCAGCGGCATGCGACCGATGCGCTCCAGCAGTTTTTCCAGCGGTTCGTCGCTCTCGAAGCGCAGCCGGTAGAACTCGCCGTCCCTGCCCAGCACCGCGACGCGGGTGCCGTCGTCCAGAACCATCTCGCTGCCGGGCTTGGGCGACTTGCTCACGCCCAGCTGGGCGCGCACCTCGCTGCCTTCCAGCACGCGCTCGATCAGAACCTCGACTCGCCCACCCGTGGCCTTGTGCCCGTACAACCTGGCCGGCAGGACGCGCGTATCGTTGAATACCAGCAGATCACCCGGTGCCAGCCAGGTCGGCAGGTCGCGGATCGCGCCATCCTGCAATGCGGCAGCCGCTGGCGGCAGCACCAGCATGCGGCTGGCTGAGCGCTCCGGCAGGGGTTGCTGCGCGATCAGGTCGAGCGGCAATTCATAGCGGAAATCGGATTTCTTCACGTCGGAACCTCGAACAAGCCGGCCATTATCCGGTGGCCACGCCAGACGAACAAACCGCCGGATGCGCCCACGTCTCTTCCACCCTGCTCATGCTCCGGCAGGCAACGGGGGTTATGCGGCTTTTGGCGCGGTGGTAAAATTGGCCAATTCACTGATTTTCAACGGGACCGCGTCGCGCGTTTGCGGGGTGGCCCGCGTGCTTTCTCGCAACGTGTAGGGAAACATCATGACCATCATCGACATCCTCGCCCCACTTCGCGCCCAGCCCGGCGCGGTTCGCACCCGGGGGCTCTCCGACACCCGACTTCTCGAACTCGCCGGCAGCCACCCCGAACTCCTGGAAGCCGCCGAGGCGGCGCATGCGCAGTTCGAGCAGGTGCGCAACGAATTTCCCGACATCGTGGCCATGGACGAAAACGCCCAGTGCGCCACGCTGCAGGCCGGCTTCGTCAATTTCTATGCCGCCGATGCGGTCAACCCCTATGTGGCACTGGCCGCGCGCGGGCCGTGGGTCATCACGCTGAAGGGCGCGGTGCTGCACGACTCGGGCGGCTACGGCATGCTCGGCTTCGGCCA
>CAZTXX010000028.1:0-17690 GCA_964617405.1 uncultured Aquimonas sp.
GCATCGCTGCGCTGCTGGCGCTGCCCGCGCAGCTTCCAGCCCACGCCCACCGACACCATCGCCAGGATCGCGAACAGGATCGCCTGCGCGGTGAGGCCGAGGCTCGGCAGCACCCAGTCGATCAGGGCCATGGCCGCAGCGGCAAAGCCGAGCCACAGCAGGAAGGCACCGGGCAGCACCGCCTCGGCGGCGAACAGCGCGAGTGCCAGGCCGGCCCAGAACCACGGAGAGGAAACCCAGTCCATGGCCTGCCTCAACCCGCCGACGGCGGCCTGGGTGCCGACGGTGCTGGTGCTGAGGGACGTGCCGTCGGCGGCGGATCGGTGGTGAACACCGCACGCTGTGGCGGTTTGGGTGTTGCGGGCGGACGGGGCGGCGCGTCTGGACCAACCGAGCGGGTCAGCTCGACGATACCGGCCAGCGAGCCCAGCACGCCGGTGGTCTCCATCGGCAGCAGCAGGGTCTTCTGGTTGGGCGAGTGGGCGAAGTCCTTGAGGGCCTCCACGTACTTTTGCGCCACGAAGTAGTTGATCGCCTGCATGTCACCCTGGGCGATGGCCTCGGACACCATCGCGGTGGCGCGCGCCTCGGCCTCGGCCAGGCGCTCGCGCGCCTCGGCGTCGCGGAAGGCGGCCTCGCGCCGCCCTTCGGCGTCCAGCACCACAGCCTGTTTTTCGCCCTCGGCCTTGAGGATGGCGGCGGCGCGGAAGCCCTCGGCGTCGAGGATGTTGGCGCGCTTCTCGCGCTCGGCCTTCATCTGCCTCGCCATCGAATCGATCAGGTCGCGCGGCGGCTGGATGTCCTTGATCTCGATGCGGTTGACCTTGACGCCCCAGGGATGGGTGGCCTGGTCGACCACGGCCAGCAGGCGCGAGTTGATCTCGTCGCGCTTGGACAGCGATTCGTCCAGGTCCATCGAGCCCAGCACGGTGCGGATATTGGTCATTACCAGGTTGAGAATGGCGATTTCCAGCTCGGCCACCTCATAGGCGCCCTTGGCCGCATCCAGCACCTGGAAGAACACCACGCCGTCCACCCGCACCACGGCGTTGTCCTTGGTGATGACGTCCTGGCTGGGCACGTCCAGTACCTGCTCCATCATGTTCATCTTGCGGCCGATGGAATCGACCCAGGGGATGATGAAGCCGAGTCCCGGCGACAGCGTGTGGGTGTAGCGCCCGAAACGTTCCACGGTGTACTCGTAACCCTGCGGCACCGATTTGACGCCGCGGAAAATCGTTATGACCACGAAGGCCATCAACACCCAGATGAAGAACATGCGCGCAGCTCCCGGAAGTGAGGTAGCCATCATAGACGAGCCGCGCAAACGGCTGTGACACGCCGGCCAATCGGTCAGGCGGCTCCCGATTTCAGGCGGGCTCGAAGCCCGCTATCGTGGAAGCCCCGTTTCACGTGCCGCCCCATGCTGATCGCCTTCAACAAACCCTATGGTGTGCTGTGCCAGTTCACCGACCGCAGCCAGCCGCCGCGCCCGACCCTGGCGGGATTCGACCTGCCACCGCACGTATACCCGGCCGGGCGGCTGGATTTCGACTCCGAAGGGCTGTTGCTGCTGACCGACGATGGCCGCCTCGCGCACCGTCTCACCGACCCGGGCCACGGCAAGGAGAAAACCTATCTGGTGCAGGTGGAAGGCGAACCCGACGAGGCCGCGCTGGATGCGCTGCGCCGCGGCGTGGTGCTCAAGGACGGCCCTACCCTTCCGGCCCGCGCAAGACACGTCGATGCCCCCGAATGGCTCTGGCCACGCGACCCGCCGGTGCGCTTTCGCAAAAGCGTGCCGGACGCCTTCATCGAACTCAGCATCAGCGAAGGCCGCAACCGCCAGGTTCGCCGCATGACCGCAGCCGTCGGCTACCCCACCCTGCGGCTGGTGCGTCTGTCCATCGCCCAACACGTGCTGGGCGATCTCGCGCCGGGGGAATGGCGGGTGGTTGAACAGGCGCGTTGACCGCGGCCACGCGGCGGTCGCAACACCCCTACAATTCCGGCGTGACCCATTCCATTGCTCCCGATCTCGACGCCGAACTCTCCGCCCTGCTGGGCGCCAAGGGCTGGCGCACGGACGAAGCCACGCGGCATGCACACGGCGAGGACGACTCGCGGCGCTTCGCGCTGCCGGACGCAGTGGCGTTTCCGGAGACTGCGGAACAGGTCGCAGCGATCGTGCGCGCCTGCCGTGCGCATCGCGTACCGATCGTGGCGCGTGGGGCGGGAACGGGCACGGCCTCGGGCGCGGTGCCGTTCGCCGGCGGGGTGGTGGTGTCGTTCGCGCGGATGGCGCGGATCCTGTCGATCTCGCCCGAAGACCGGGTGGCAGTGGTCGAGCCCGGCGTGATCAACGCGGACCTTCAGGCGGCACTGGCGCCGCACGGGCTGTTCTGGGCGCCGGATCCGTCGAGCTTCGAGCGCTGCACGGTCGGCGGCAACCTGGCGACCAACGCCGGCGGCCCGCGTGCGGTGAAATACGGAGCCACGCGCGACAGCGTGCTCGGGCTGGCGGCAGTGACCGGCGCGGGGGAGCTGATCCGCTGCGGCGGGCCGTGGACCAAGAACGCGACCGGCTTCGACCTCACCCGCCTGCTGGTGGGCAGCGAGGGCACGCTCGGACTGATTGTCGAGGCCACCCTGCGGCTGACGCCGCGACCGGCGCAGCAGGCTACGCTGCGTGCGCTCTACGCCGACGCGAGTGCGGCGGCGCAGGCGGTCTCGCGGCTGATGCGCCAGCCGCAGGCGCCGGCGATGCTGGAGTTCATGGACGCGCGCGCGCTGGATCTTCTGCGCGACGGCGGCGCATCCATTCCGGAAGCCGGGGCACTGTTGATGATCGAGGCCGACGGCGATGAAGACAGCCTGCCGCTGGCGCTGGCGACGCTGGGCGCGGCGGCCGAGGGCGAAGGATTGGTCTCGCTGGACGTGGCCCTGGACGGCACCGCGCGCGACCGCCTCTGGGCCGCGCGGCGCGCGCTCTCACCGGCGCTGCGCACGATCGCGCCGGGCAAGATCAACGAGGACGTGGTGGTGCCGGTTTCGCGCATCCCGGACCTGGTGGCCGGGGTGGAAGCGCTGGCGCGGTGGGCGCGGTTGCCCATCGTCAGCTTTGGCCACGCCGGCAACGGCAACCTGCACGTCAACATCCTCTACCACCCGGACGACGCGGACGAGTCCCAGCGCGCCTGGGCCGCCCTGCCGGAGCTGTTCGACCTGGTCCTGTCGCTGGGCGGCACGCTGTCGGGCGAGCATGGCATCGGCACGGCCAAGCGTGACTACATGGAGCGCGCCTTCGACGCGCCCACGCTGGCGGCGATGCGCGCCGTGAAGAGGGCGCTGGATCCGGACGGCATCCTCAATCCGGGCAAGGTGCTGCCGCCGGTTTGACAGGGCTGTCTGGAAGCATATAATTGCGAATGATTCTCATTCGCTAGAAATAACCATGACCAAGACCCTGAGCTTCGCGGTGCTCCACTTCAGCGTGGCTTTCACCATCGGCTGGCTGTTCACCGGCAGCTGGCTGGTCGGTGGCGCCATCGCCCTGGTCGAACCGGCCTGCAACACCGTGGTGTTCCACTTCCACGAAAAGGTGTGGAAGCGGATCGAGGCGCGACGCGGTGGTTCGCTGCCTGATTCATCACCTGTCGACCAAGACGTCAGCGATTCGCCAGCGTATTGCCGACACCACCATCATCCTGCCGTATCCAGTCTCCTGTAACCGATCGCCTCGGCCAGATGGGCGGTGGCGATGGATTCGGCACCCGAGAGGTCGGCAATGGTTCGCGCCACGCGCAGGATGCGCTGGCTGGCGCGCGCGGAGAGCTGGAGCTGGTCGATGGCGCGCTCCAGCAGGCGCCGGTCGTTTGCGGAAAGCACGCAGTCACGTTCGGTCTGCGCCGGCGAAAGCCCGCCATTCGGAGCGCCGGCGCGCTGCATCTGGCGCGCGCGCGCCGCTTCCACCCGTGCCCGCACTGTGGCGCTGGACTCCCCGCGTGGTGCATCCGGGCGCAGTTCGGCGGCGGCCACGCGCGGCACTTCGATCTGGATGTCGATGCGATCAAGCAATGGGCCGGAGATGCGTCCCCGGTATCGCGCCACCTGCTCGCGGCTGCAATGGCAACGCCCGTTCGGGTCGCCGGCCCAGCCGCAAGGGCAGGGATTCATCGCGGCCACCAACTGGAAACGTGCGGGAAACTCGGCTTGCCGTGCGGCGCGCGAGATGACGATGCGCCCCGATTCCAACGGCTCGCGCAGCACTTCCAGGGTGCGCCGCTCCCACTCTGGCAACTCGTCGAGAAACAGCACGCCATGGTGCGCAAGGCTGATTTCCCCGGGGCGCAACGTGGCCGCACCGCCGCCCCCGGTCAGCGCCACGGCGGTGGCCGTATGATGCGGCGCGCGAAATCCCGGCCGGCGCCAGCGACCAAGGTCGGGCGATTGTCCGCAGAGCGAAGCGACCGCCGCGCATTCGAGCGCCTGTGCAGCGCTGATCGAGGGCAACAAGCCGGGCAAACGCTGGGCCAGCATCGACTTGCCGCTGCCTGGTGGGCCGACCATCAAGAGGTTGTGCGCCCCGGCCGCGGCCACTTCCAACGCGCGACGCGCCTGCGGCTGACCACGTACATCGGACAAGTCGGGTGCTGTGGCATCCATGTCTCCGGCGGGCGGTTCGGGCAGCGGGCCGGGAAGATCACGCCCGGCTTGCAGCAAAGCACAGACTTCCAGCAGGGTGCGGGCAAAGCGCGTGCCCGGGTGCCGCGCCAACGAGGCCTCGGCACGATTTTCCAGTGGCAGGATGATCTGGCGCCCAGCCTGGGCGGCCGCCAGCACGGCGGGCAAGGCACCTTCGATCGGGCGAAGTTCACCGGTAAGCGCAAGCTCCCCGTGGAACTCGAAATCGCGCAGTGCCTCGCGCGGCACCTGCCCGGACGCGGCCAGGATGCCCAGTGCGATGGGCAGGTCGAAGCGACTGCCGTCCTTGGGCACGTCGGCCGGCGCGAGGTTGATGGTGATGCGCCGTTGCGGCAATTCCAGCTGCGAACATGAAAGCGCGGCACGCACCCGGTCACGACTCTCGCGCACGGCGGCGTCCGGCAAGCCGACGATGGAAACGGCCGGCAGGCCGCCGGCGATATGCACCTCCACCCTCACCTCGGGCGCCTGCACACCGGCCTGCGCGCGGCTGTGCACCAGGGCCAGGCTCATGCCTGCTCTTCCGAAGTGGGTGGATAGGTCAAAACGCCATCCGCCGTGGATACCGCTCCGGGTGTCATCTGCGCCAGTTTTACCGCGCCTTCGCCAAGGATATGGAACACGGTGCAGCCATCGGCCAGCAGGTAATCGGCAATGATGCGCCGATGGCATCGCCACCACACCGCTTCGGCGCACATCAACGCCAGCGGTGCCGGTGCCTGCCAGGCCTTCAGCTCCTCCAGACCCTCGCGGAACGCCGGCGTGGCGGCGTAGTCGGCGTAGTTGTGGAAGCTGCGATTTTCCCAATAGGCGTTGGCATCGGCATCCACCTCACGCACCTTGGCCCGACGCCCACCCAGCGCAGGAAAGTGGCGATAGGCGATGTCGTGCACGGCCAGTTCGGCGCTCAGGGCCTCGCCGTTGAATTGCGGCAGGGCGCGCGAATGGGGGAAGGCGCGCACATCGGCCAGTGCACGTATGCCGGAAGCCACCAGCAGTTCGATGAACTGCCCGGCCGTGCGGTTGGAGTGGCCGATGGTGTAAAAGAAGCGTTCCATGGAGGACTTCCTTTGACGGACTACAAGGTGCAATGGCCGGCCACGGGCGACAGCCTGCCTCGCACAAATCATCCTGCCACGGCGGCGGCATTGCCGTCGTCGGCCAAAGCACTAAAATCGCCTGAGACTTCTCCTAGCCGCCGATCAAGGAAACACGCATGAAAATGGTGATGGCAATCATCAAGCCCTTCAAACTGGACGATGTGCGCGAGGCGCTGTCGGAAGTGGGCGTGACCGGCGTCACCGTGACCGAGGTCAAGGGCTTCGGGCGCCAGAAGGGCCATACCGAGTTGTACCGCGGCGCCGAATACGTGGTGGACTTCCTGCCCAAGGTGAAGATCGAAGTGGCGGTGACCAGCGAACAGCTGGAGCGGGTGATCGACGCCATCCAGCGCGCCGCCAACAGCGGCAAGATCGGCGACGGCAAGATCTTCGTTTCACCGCTGGAACAGGTGATCCGCATCCGCACCGGGGAACTGGACGCCGACGCGCTGTAGGCGCTGGCACATGCGGCATCAGCTGCAAGCCAGGCGACGCTCAACGGATCAGCGACGCCACCGCACCGGCCCGGCTGCGGCTGGTTGCCCGTTGGAAGTCACTCAATCCCGGCGTTCGCGCAGGAACCGGGCAATCGAAGGAGCCGCCTCCCCGCTCACGAACTCGGATGCGATGTCGACGTAGCCGCGCATCAAGGCCACCTCCCCGGCGCGGCGGTTGAGCGCATCGCGCTGGTCGGGGTCGGCACCGGCAGCCAACAGGCGTTTGACCACCCGACCCATGCCATGCAGCGCCGCCAGGTGCAGCGGACCAAAGCCGCGACGCTCGCGGGTATTCAACGCCGCGCCATATCGCAGCAACACGTCCAACTGGGACAACAGCACCTCTTCGCGATACGCGGTGCCGGGTTCAAAGCTTGCACCCAGCAACAGCAGCAACGCTGTTTCCCCGACACCGTTGACGGCGTCCACTTCAGCACCAGCGGCCAGCAGCGACTCCCACGCGGCAGCCGCCACATCCGCTTCACGCGCGCCAAAGCCGTACTGTGCCAAGGCATGCAGTGCGGTTCCGCCGTGGGCGTCGATGGTGGTGGCATCGGCGCCGTAGGCCAGCAGCGCGACGATGGCCTGTCCCTGCCCGAGGGCGGCGGCGATCATCAGCGGGGTGATCTCCCCCGGCAGCCGCTGATCCACCGCCACACCATGCTCCACCAGCGCCCAAACCACCTCGATCTGGCGGGCGGTCAGGGCCACGCTCAGACAGGTGGCCCCCGAATGGGCCGGTCGCGCGGCATCGGCACCACGACCCAGCAGATCGCGCACCAGTTCCACATGGCCGCCACCGCAGGCACGCAGCAACGCGGTGCAACCCTGCCCGTCCACGGCTTCCAGGCTGATGCCCAGTTCCAGCAAGCGCTGCACCGCATCCGAGTCCCCGCAGCGTGCCGCAGCCACCAGGTCGGCATCGCGCAATGCGCGGCGCGGCAAGGACCACTTTTGCCAATCCAGCCAGTGCGCCAGATGCGCACGCCCAAGCGCCAGGGCCTGGCCATGGGCACTTTGGCCATCGGAAGTGCGTGTACCCGGTTGCGCCCCGCGGACGATCAGCCGGCGCACGGCGGGTTCATCATCGTACTGGCAGGCCAGCATCAAGGCGGTGTTGCCTTGCGTGTCGCGCAACTCGGGGTCAACGCCCCGCGCCAGGAGGGCATCGAGCAGGCGGTGCCAGCCGAGGCGGACGGCCTGCAGCAGCGGCGGCGTGCCATCGGCATCGGGGGCGAACGGATCGGCACCGCACTCCAGAAGCTCCAACGCCATGTCTTGTGCAACGGTCGGCAATTCGGCCTTGAGCAGGGCGGCATTGAGATGGCATGCCAGGCCACCGCGCCCGGTGGGCGCGGCACCACGCTGCAGCAATGCGCGCAGGGCGGGCGCAGCCCCGGGACCCAGGCGCAGCACCTGCCAGACCAGCGATACGCCATCCGGGGTCGTCGCCTCGGGGCCCAGCCTGTCGCTCAACACGCGCGCGCCAGCCTCGCCCAGGCGTGGCGCAAGGTCGAGGTAGAGCGCTGCAAGCGACTCCTCCGAATCGATCGCCAAAGGCAACAGCGCCCGTGCCGTGGCGAAACTTTCCCGATCCAGGGCCAGACGCAGTCGCATCAGGGGTGGCGCATCCTGCAATTCCACATCGCTTTCGGTCAGGCAGGCTGGCAGCACATAACCGGGATCGAGCATCGCGACCAGTGACCAGCGCCCCGCGGCCACCGCGTGATCGACGGCGCGACGGCCATCATGGGCCACCTGCTGCGGATCCACGCCCAATGCCAACAATGCACGGACCGTATCCACATCGCAGGCATTCGACTGGCAGGCGATCACCAGCGCGTTGCGATCATGTGAATCGCATGCCATTGGATCGGCGCCATTTGCAGCGAGGCGCGCCACGCACGCAGCGGTACCGGCGCGTGCGGCTTCGAGCAATGGGGTCACGCCCTGATCATCGGGCAGGTCGGGGGAGCCCCCGGCCGCCAACAAGGCATCAACGATGTGCACGTTGGCTTTCAGACTGGCGGCATGCAAGGCCCGGCGCCCAAGTCGCCCGGGCGCGTCGATGCGGGCCTTGTGGCGCAACAGCAGCTTCACCATCGCCGGATCGTCATCCTCGCGTCCGGCTGCAGCCAGCAGTGCCGGTTCACCACCGCGCGGCTCGCACATCGCACGGCGATCCAGCAGGTATTTGGCCACATCGAGATTGCCCACGGCCGCGGCCACACCCAATGGGCTCAGGCCCTGCGCATCGAGCACGTCCAGAGGTGCCCCCGCATCCAGCAGCAACGCGGCAATCGACGGATCGGCGGCGCGCGCGGCGGCGTGCAGCGCCGTCTGCCCCTCGGCATCCGCGGGGCGTGGATCGGCGCCGTTGGCCAGCAGCATCAGCACCGCATCCGGACGCCCGTGGTAGCTGTCGCGCACCGCGGCCATCAGGGGCGCAAGGCCAGCGTCGGTGCGGTTGAGGTCAACACCGGCGGCAATCAAGGCGCGCAACAGGCGCAGATCCGGCAACACCGCCGCCAGTACCGGCAGACTGCGCTGGTCGCGCACACCGGAGGATGGCAGGGCATAAGGGTCCGCACCCATTTCCAGCAGACGCAAGGCCTCGTCCACGCGACCGGCACGGGCGGCGGAATACAGCGCCGCGTCCATACCGGGACCCGGAGTGTAGGTTTGCGCCCCTCCACCCTGGGTGGATTCGGCACCGGGCCGCCCATCGATCAGCGCGTGACGAGCATCCGCGAGCTGTCGATACGAGGCCGCAAACGCCCCCAGCGCCAGTGCCGGCGCCAAAGCAAGTGCATAAGCGGACAATGCAACCCTGAAAACCGCCGGCTCAAGCCAGCGCGGCGCCCAGGCAAGATACAAGGCCGCCACTGCGAGCAACACAAGGCAGAGCGCCGCGAGCCAACCCGCCTTTCCCGTCCAAGCCGCGCGACCGAGCACGAGCAGCCTCTCGCGGGCCGGTTCATCCGACGGCTCCCCCAGCGCCAGTGCCAGCCAGGGTGCATGACGCCAGGCAAGCACCAGGGTGAGTCCTGCCATCGCGCCAAGCCACAGCACCGCCAACAGGTCGCCCCCCTGGAACAGGCGCGCCATCGGCCACGATGACAGAAGGGCCAGCACACCAAGCAATGGCCAGAAAACCCGCGCCGCAGCGCGCAGGGATCGACCGATCGTGCCTCCACGCGCGGCCGCCACCAGATACAACGGTGCCGCCACCACCGGCGCCCACGCCAGCGCCGGATGCACGACCCACAATGCCAGCAGGCTGACGGCAATGGCCGGAAGGAAATCCATCAGGCGCCGCCCGATGCCCGGCGCAGCCTTGTCGGCATCCGCCCAGGTGCTCATGCGACGTCCGGAGGCGGTGGTGGGAGTTGCAGATAGCATCCGCTGGTGTTCAATGCCTCGATCACCGTCTGCGCGTCGGCGCGCGCCAGTCGGCGCTGCGGAGTCAGCTCGAACTCCAACGCGGCGTCGAGCGCGCCCAGTCGTTGGCGCAGCGACTCCGGCAGCAGGTGGAAGCCGTCCTTTTCGGCCAGATAGACATACGTATCAGGCCGGGATCGACTCTTGTAGACATAGCAGCGCATGGCGGGCGGCGGCTCCGATGCAAATCGGGTGCAGCATAGCGGCTCACCCGGATCGGAGTGAACTGCGACACGGTTCAGGAAACCATCAAGGCCTCGATGGCATCCGGATCGCGCGGCACGCCGTCGCTGAGCACCTTGCTGCCCTGGCGGGTGACAAGGACATCGTCTTCGATGCGCACGCCGAGCCCGCGCCACTTCGCCGGCACCCCGGCCGCATCCGGCGGGATGTAGAGCCCCGGCTCAATGGTGAACGCCATGTCCGGCTCCAGCAGGCGAAACTCGCCATCGATGCGGTAGTCGCCCACATCGTGCACGTCCAGCCCCAGCCAATGCCCGGTCTTGTGCATGTAGAAGCGCTGGTAGGACTGATCCTTGAGGCACTGGCGCAGGCTGCCCTTGAGCAAACCCAGACGCAGCAGGCCCTCGGCCAGAACCTCCACCGCGGCCTCGTGCATTGCCGCCCAGGTGGCCCCCGGGCGCACCGTGGCGAGGGCTGCGCGGTTGGCGTCCAGCACCAGTTCGTACAACGCACGTTGGGCCGGACTGAAACGCCCGTTCACCGGGAATGTACGGGTGATGTCCGAGGCGTAACCCTGCAATTCGGCCCCCGCGTCGATCAGCAACAGGTCGCCTTCGCACATCCGGGCACGATTGGCGCGATAGTGCAGCACGCAGGCATTGGCACCGGAGCCGACGATGGGCTGGTAGGAAGCGACTGCGCCATGGCGATGAAAGCGATACAGCAGCTCGGCCTCGATTTCGTACTCGAACATGCCGGGCTTCGCGGCGCGCATCGCATCCACATGCGCCAAGGCTGCGATACGCGCCGACTCGGCCATCAGACGACGCTCCGCCGGGCTCTTGAAGAGCCTCAGGTCGTGCAGCAGATGGCCCAACTCCTGGAATTCGTGCGGCGGCTGTGCGCCCTGTCTGGACATCGAGCGCACCCGCTTGACCCAGCCGATCAGGGTCAGGTCGAACTCGGTATCGCGGCCGAAGTGATAGTAGACCCGGCTGCGCCCCTCGATCAGGCGCGGCAGGATCTCGTCCATGTCGGCATAGGGCCAGGCATCATCCATGCCGAGTGTTTCGACGGCGCCTTCCGGCCCAAGACGTGCGCCATCCCAGCTTTCCCGCTCGGCATCGCGCTCACGGCAGAACAACAGCGCCTCGCCTGCAGGCCGTCCGGGCACCAGCACCAGCACCGCCTCAGGCTCGTCGAATCCACTGAGGTACCAGAAATCGCTGTCCTGCCGGTAAGGATGGTGCGAATCGTTGCTGCGCACCCGTTCCGGCGCAGCGGGCAGGATCAGGATCGCATCCTCACCGGCCATGCGCATGATCTGGCGGCGGCGACGGGCGAATTCCGCAGGTTCTATCCCCAGTGTGCGCATCACGGAACCGCGTTCAGTGGAGCCGATCACCGGCTCCCGGGGCGACACGACCGTCACCGTGGATCAGGAGCACCGCCACGCGCACGAACTCGCGCACTTCCGCCAGCGCGTCTTCGTCCTGCTCATCGTCGTCCACCGCGAATGCCGCGATGCCACTCACGTCGTCGAAGGCCTCCTGCGCCTCGGGCGAGAGTCCCGGGCGCTCCGGCGCCAACGCGAATCCGGACACGAAGCCACGGCACCAGTCAAACAACGCATCGACGCGCTCGATGATCGGCGCCGACTCGTCGGGCAGCAGCAAGTCAAAACCGAATTCACTGTCTCCCAGCCCATCGCGGGTCGCGTGAAACAGCGCCAGCAGGTCGGGATCGACGGCCACCAGGGCGGCATCGGCATCCACCTGCAACGGCGCCAGCCAGTCGGTGGGCGAGAGTGGCCCGCCGGCAGCGAGATGGCCGGCGAGCAGACCATGCAGCTCGGATGCATCGATGCCGATGGCGCAACGAACCAGCGCCGCGTCCACCTGATCAAACCCCGGAAGCTTCACGCCCACTTCGCACCCTGTTTCCGGAGCCGGCGAAAAGCCGGCGCCGACCGAATGTTTACCACACCACCTCGGCCATCGAGCAATTCAGGCCCGAGCCGATACCCAGCAGTGCGATCCTGCTGCCTTTCTTGAGCCGACCCATCTCCTTGAGCTTGGACAACACGATCGGCACCGAGGCCGGACCGATGTTGCCGTATTCGGAAAAGATGGTGAAAACCTTCTGCGGATCGATGCCGATCGTCTTGACCAGCGCGTTGGTGTGCACCTGGCTGACCTGATGGATGACGAACTCGTCCAGTTCCTCCACCACCCAACCGAGCGCCTGGCGCGCCGCCTGGAAGGTCTTGGCAGCCAGCTTCACGCCCTCGCTCATCAGCGCCCGCGTATCGGTGACCATGCGATCCAGGTTGCCCCGGCACAGGGTGTTCCACTCGGTTGCCGCGCGTGATACGCCACCCTTGTACTGCGGCGCATCGGGCGCCAGGTCGCGCCGCGCCAGCACCATCGCCACTGATCCGCAGCCCAGCGTGAGCGTGGCCAGTTCCTGGCGGAACTGCTCGTCGGTCACGTCGGGGCCAAGCAGGCGCTCGATGGTCTTTTCATAGGCGAGATTGGCGGTTTCGCCATCCACCACCAGGGCGTAATCGATTTCACCACGTTCGATCATCCGGCTGGCGATGTCCATCCCGTTGAGGAAGGCAAGACAGGCATTGGCGATGTCGAAGTTCTGACAGGTATCGGAGAGCCCGAGGTTGCCGGAAATGATGCTGGCTGTGGACGGTTCGAGGTAATCGCGACTGACCGAGGTGCTGACCAGCAGGCCGATCCTTTCGCGCGGCACGCCGAGTTCGGCGAGCGCCTTCTCGGCCGCCATCGTGGCGGCGTCGGAGGCTTCCACGCCTTCTTCCCAGAAACGTCGCGCATGAATACCCGCCACGTCACCCAGCACGTCCACGCGAATGCCAAGCCGCTCCAGCATCGGGCGCAGGCGCTCGTTGATTTCGGCTGAAGTTATCGAGCGCGGCGCATCGATATGCGCCAGGCTGGCGATGGAAACATTTTGAAACAGCATGACCCTGCCAGATTGCCGGAACGGAACCTTGGAACGCTACAGCGATCGACCGTACAAAGCAAGGCATAACCTGTCGGCAAACCTGGTCCATCGCCCCCAATTTTCGTGCAAACAGTACGCTGCGCGCCCCTTCTTGTGACCGGAACGCACCCTATTCGTTGGTCTCATCGGGTGGTGGTCGCCGTGTCCCGGGGAACGGGATCACCGTGCCGTTGGCCTCGCGCGGTGGCGGTTCGGGGCGAATCCAGAGTACGGGCACATCCGCGGGTGCGGGAGGTTCATACATCGCACGCTCCTGTGCGGCCAAGGCTTCCTCCATGGCGATCTCGTCCTCGTTTTCCCAACTGTACTGCTTGCGCGGCGGCGCCGGATCGCGGCGGAACCACAGGATCGCCGCCAGCGCGCCGCAGAATGCCCCACCCATATGGGCCTCCCACGACACCTCCGGCTCACCCGGCAGGATGGTCAGCAACATCCCACCGTAGAGGAAGAAGGCGATCATCGCCGCAGCGATCGCGGGCCGATCCCGACGCAACACGCCCAGCAGGAAAAGCAGGAACATCAGTCCATGCGTCACCCCGCTTGCCCCGATATGGTACGAGGGGCGACCGATCAGCCAGACCACCAGGCCCGAACCCAGCCAGATGAGGGCGGTGGCGCGTATCGCAGTGCGCGGGTAGATGGAAAACGTCAGCGTGCCAAGCACCAGCAACGGCAGGGAGTTGTTGATCAGATGCCCCACCGATCCATGCAGCATTGGCGCACTCAACAGGCCCACCAGACCCGTGATGGTGTGCGGGTAGACACCCAGCGTCGAAAAAGAGGCGCCCATCCATGTTTCGATCAGCTTGATCCACCACAGCACGGTGATGAAACCCGCGCTCAGCAACACCGCGGAAAGGAAGCGGCGCCGATCCAGCTGTGCCTGCGCCCGCGGGTCGGGCAAAGGCTGGTTGAGCGGCACATCCATGGGCAGATCCATACGGGGGAGCCCATTCAATGCGGCCTGCGGCACCAGGAAACAAGGCAGACCCGCTGCAATCAGCCTTTCGGGGCATCCTCCCGTTTGGGAAACAGCACCGAGGCCACCATCGAGCAACCGATCGCCAGTGCCACCACACCCAGCGCCGCACCGATCGGGATATGCCAGAAGTGTGCGATCAACATCTTCACGCCGATAAAGATCAGCACTGTCGCCAGGCCATAGGCCAGCAGATGGAACTTGTCAGCCATGCCCGCCAGCAGGAAGAACAGCGCACGCAACCCCAATACCGCGAACACGTTGGACGTCAGCACGACGAACGGATCGTCGGTGATGGCAAAAATCGCGGGAATGGAATCAACCGCAAAGATCACGTCGGTGATGCCGATCATCAGCACGACCACGAACAATGGCGTGAACCAGCGCGTGCCATTCTCGCGCACGGTGAAATGGGTACCGTGGTATTCCGAAGTGATCGGCAGACGCTTGCGGATCCAGCCCAGCAGCGGGTTGTTGCCGATATCCGGCTCCTCGCCCACACCCCACAGCATCTTGACGCCAGTGAACACCAGGAACGCGCCGAAGATGTACAGCACCCAGTCGAACTCCTGGATCAGCGCCGCCCCGATGAAGATCATCACCGCGCGCAACAGGATCGCCCCGATGATGCCGTAGATCAGTGCCCGCTGCTGCTGCACCGGTGGTACCGCGAAGTAATTGAACAACATCAGGAAAACAAAGATGTTGTCGACCGCGAGCGCTTTTTCCACGAGGTAGCCCGTGAAAAACTGCAAAGCGACATGCTTTGCCTCTTCCGGCCCGACCCGGCCTTGCAGGAACCACCACAAACCCAGGTTGAACGCCAACGCCAGCGCGATCCACGCGCAGCTCCAAAGCAGGGCCTCTCGGGTACCCACTTTGTGTGGCCCCTTGCCACGCAGCACGAGAAGGTCCACAACCAGCGCGGCAACGACGACTCCGGTGAAGCCGGCCCACATCATGGGGGTGGCAATGGTGTGCAT
This sequence comes from uncultured Aquimonas sp., assembly GCA_964617405.1. GTDB lineage: Bacteria > Pseudomonadota > Gammaproteobacteria > Xanthomonadales > Xanthomonadaceae > Denitratimonas. Next base: position 14,924 of record CAZTXX010000028.1, read on the forward strand.
CTGCAATCTCCAAAATACGGAATACGCGACCAGGGAACGGCCGGGCTCCGAATTTCGGACACACCTCCGCCGTCACCGGCGAAGGTCTTGCTCGCACCAGAACAAAACGACTGGCACCTGCCGCACCGGGGCCCACGCGTGACCCGTCCTGACGATGCGACAACGAAGAGCTACTCCCCTTCACGCGTTCGGCCCGTACAGCACCGAAGCGGCGTGACTTATGGCATGGCAGGCTGGCAACGTCAAGCCGATCGCACGCGCTTTGTGCGCCTCGTCAGGAAGAAGCGGGTACCAGTGCGGCGTACGCCAGAACCAGCCACTTGCTCCCTTCCTGCTCGAAATTGACCTGCACCCGCGCATGGGCACCGCTGCCTTCGGCATCCACGATGGTGCCTTCGCCGAAGGTGGGATGACGCACCCGATCACCCAACGAGAACCCGCCTCCCGCAGCTTGATCCGGGAGCACACGCGACATCGCCATCTGCGCCGGGCGAACCAGACTGATGCGCGGACGCACCTCGCGCAGTACGGCCGCGGGCACCTCGCGCAGGAAGCGCGATGGGATTCCCAGAGTGTCCATGCCGTGGATTCGGCGTGATTCGGCATAGGAAAGCACCAACCGCTCACGTGCACGCGTGATGCCCACATAGGCCAGTCGGCGCTCCTCTTCCAGCCGACCGGGTTCGTCCAGCGAGCGCTGCGCGGGGAACAGACCTTCCTCCATTCCACCCAGAAACACCAACGGAAACTCCAGGCCCTTGGCCGAATGCAGGGTCATCAGCTGTACCCCGTCCTCCCATTGCTGCGCCTGACCCTCGCCGGCCTCCAACGCGGCATAAGTCAAAAACGCGAGCAACTCATTGCCAACCCCCGCATCTTCCTCCGGCCGGGTGAAACGGCTGGCGACGGTCACCAGTTCATCGAGGTTGTCGGTGCGCGCATCCAGCAGCCCGCGCGACTCGTTGGCGTAGTGCAGCCGCAGGCCGGTTTTGACGAGTACATGATCAACACTGGGCGCGAGATCGAGCTCCTGGACATCCATGGCGAGCTGATCGATCAGTCCGGCGAATGCGCGCAAGGCGTTCTTTGCGCGTCCCGCAAGCCCGCCGGACACCAGCTCATGTTGCAATGCGTCCCATAGCGACACCTGGTGTTCTCGCGCACGGATGCGAAGCTGTTCCAGCGTGCGTGCGCCGATTCCACGAGTCGGCGTGTTGATCGCCCGCTCCAGGGCGGCATCGTCCGCCCGATTGGTGACAAGGCGCAGATAAGCCAGCGTGTCCTTGATTTCCGCCCGTTCGAAAAATCGCAGCCCGCCATACACCCGGTACGGCAAGCCGTTTTGCATCAACGCTTCTTCGAATGCACGCGACTGGGCGTTTGAGCGGTACAGAATGGCGCAGTCGGAAGCTCGCCCCCCACCTTCGATCCACTCCTTCACGCGCGCCGCGGCGTAGCGCGCCTCGTCGGTTTCATCGTGCGCGGCAAACAGGTCGATGGGCTCGCCATCGGCCCCTTCCGTCCACAACCGCTTGCCCAGTCGGCCGGGGTTGTTGGCAATCACCGCATTGGCGGCCGCAAGAATATTGGAGGTGGAGCGGTAATTCTGCTCCAGGCGAATGGTGCGCGCGTCAGGGTAATCACGCAGGAAAAACTGTACGTTCTCCACCCGCGCACCGCGCCAACCATAGATCGACTGGTCGTCATCCCCCACCACCAGTATCGATCCGCTGTCCCCTGCCAGCACCCGGATGAAGGCGTACTGCAAGGAATTCGTATCCTGGAACTCGTCCACGAGGATCTGCCCGAAGCGCTGGCGATAATGGGACAACAAAGCCGATTCGCGCAGCAGCATTTCATGCGAGCGCAACAACAGCTCGGCGAAATCCACCAATCCGGCGCGCTGGCAAACTTCTTCATAGGCTTGGTAAATCGAGAGAAAGGCATCCGTACCAGCCTGCCCACCCTGTATCGAATCCGCGCGCCTGCCTTCGTCCTTGTGCGAGTTGATGTACCAGACCGCCTGGCGCGGCGGAAAACGCCGGTCATCCAGTCCCAGATCGGAAATCACCCGCTTGACCAGACGCAACTGGTCGTCGGCATCAAGGATCTGGAAACTCTCGGGCAGCCTCGCCTCCTGCCAGTGCTGGCGCAGCAGCCGGTGCGCGATGCCATGGAAGGTGCCGATCCACATCCCCCGCGTGCCTTCCGGCATCAGCGCCTCGCAACGCTGGCGCATTTCGCGCGCCGCCTTGTTGGTGAAGGTGACCGCCAGTACACCCCAGGGTCGAACCTGCATCACCTGGGTGAGCCATGCGATCCGGTGCACCAGAACCCGGGTTTTGCCGGAACCGGCCCCGGCGAGCACCAGCAGATGTCGGTCGGTCGCGGCAACGGCTTCGCGCTGCGCCGCATTGAGCCCGTCAAGCAGGTAGGAAACGTCCATCGGCCAATTGTAGTGCCGGGCTTTCGTGGCGCCCACCCGACAAAAGTTCCTGTCGGCCTGCACCCAATCGCTACACCTGATTATCCTCGACCCTCTGCCAGCGCTCTGGCGAAGACCCGCGCTGGCTCGTCATTCCCGCATGTTTTTGGCGGGAATCCAGTGACTTGGCTTTTGCTGTGAAGGATCAAAATCTCGGGGTTTGAGTCCCTGCTGGACTGGCCGCACCTGCAGCAGTCCGCCGCCCGCGGTGCGGCATGTTGTATGCATTTCGGTTTGCATACGCGCAAAGTAAAGCCCCGACCAGTTGTTCTGATCGGGGCT
>CAZTXX010000029.1:0-17581 GCA_964617405.1 uncultured Aquimonas sp.
GCAGGCCATAGAGCGAGAACTTCTGTGCCATGTAGCCGAGCCGGCTCTTGGCCGCCCCGGTGGCGCGGCGCAGGTCGTGCCCGACCACCTGCGCTTCGCCCGCGCTGGGCTTGAGCAGACCGCAGAGCATCTTGAAGGTCGTGGACTTGCCGGCGCCGTTGGGGCCGAGCAGGCCGAAGATCTCGCCCTTGTGCACTTCAAAGGTGACATGGTCCGTGGCGGTGAAGTCGCCGAAGCGCTTGGTCAAATCGCGGCAGGAGACCGCGATGTCGGAACCCAGCTCGACCGGTTGCAGGCGCTTGGCCAATGCCGAGGTGCCACCTGGACCACCGCCCAGCAGGTCGATGAAGGCGTCTTCGAAGCGCGCCGGAACCTGGGCCAGATCAAGCCCCGCCGTATCCGCCAGCGCCTGCACCTGGGTGGTGTCCGCGCCCTCGCGCAACACCAGGCGCACGCCGGCGCCCTGGATCACGCCATCGCTCACGCCGGACAGATCGAGCGCCTCGGTCAGCAGGGCGCGGCGGCGCACACCCACGTTTTCCAGACGGAAGCTGCGGCCCTTGAGCTGCCCCGTGAGCTCGCTCGGCGGGCCGTCAAACAGTAGCTTGCCCTCGTTCAGCAGCAGCACGCTTTCGCAACGCTCGGCCTCGTCCAAATAGGCCGTGGACCAGACCACGGCCATGCCTTCGTCGGTCAGTGCCTGCACCATCCGCCACAGGTCCTGGCGGCTGACCGGATCGACGCCGACTCCCGGTTCATCCAGCAACAGCACGCGTGGCCGAGCCATGAGGGCGCAGGCCAGCCCCAGCTTCTGCTTCATGCCGCCGGAGAGTTTGCCGGCCAGACGCTTCGTGAACGGTGCCAGGCGGGTGAACTCCAGCAGTTCGGCAAACAGCCCGTCGGCGCCGTCCGAGCCAATCCCGCGTAGTCGCGCGTAGAGACGCAGGTTCTCCATCACCGTCAGGTCTTCGTAGAGGCCGAAGCGCTGCGGCATGTAGCCGGTGACGGCGTGGATCGCCTCGTTGTCGGCCACGGTGTCGAAGCCCGCCACGATGCTGCGTCCAGAGCTGGGATTCAGCAGACCGGTCAGGATGCGCATCAGGGTGGTCTTGCCAGCACCGTCCGGCCCGACCAGGCCGGTCAGACGGCCGTAATGGATCCGGGCATCCAGTTCGCGCAGCGCCTCGATGCCGTCGAAGCGTTTGCACAGAGACTCGATGCGCACGGCGACCAGGCTGGTTTCTGGCGCGGAGAGGGCGTGTGCGGTCATGGCTCAGTTCGCTGCCAGCGATTGTTCGCCCGACGTTCCATCCAGCTCGATGGTCACCGGCATACCCTGGCGCAGCGCTGCGTCGCCGTCTTCGAGCACGATGCGCAGGCGATACACCAGGTCGGTGCGCAGGTCGGTGGTTTCCACGGACTTGGGCGTGAACTCGGCGCGCGGGGAGACGAAGCCGATCCGCCCTCGGTAGGTCCGCTCGGACGAGTCGCTGTGCACGCGCACGGGCGTACCCGGGGCGATCCGGCCCAGATCCGTCTCGCCCACGTAGGCGCGCACGTACACCGGTGTATCCAGGCTCAGGCGATAAACCGGGCTCTGGCTGGCAACCATGCTGCCGGACTCACGAATACGGACGCTGATCGTTCCGGCGCTGGGCGCGACCAGAATCGTGTCGCCCAGAGCGGTCGCGGCCTGGGCCCGTGCGGCCTGCGCCGCCGCGAGGCGAGCTTCCCCGGCGGCGATGTCTTCATGACGGAATCCTTCCTGAGCCTGGGAAAGCGCGGCGCGCGCCGCGGCGGCCGCCGCCGCAGTCTGATCGCGCGCGGTTCGTGCGGCGTCCACGGTGCGTTGACTGCTGGCTCCGGTTGCCAGCAACTCATGCTGGCGGCGGAAGTTGGCTTCGGCGTCCGTCGCCAGCGCCTGGGCCTGCTTGACCGCCTCGCGCGCCTGGGTGATTTCCTGTGGACGAAGCCCCGTCTGCAGCTTGGCAAGCTCCGCCTGCGCCAGTGCAACGGATGCCTCCGCGGCTGCAAGCGCATCCCGGAACGGTCGGTCATCAAGTTCCGCCAGATGCGCACCGACCTCGACCCGATCGCCTTCGTCGGGGTGCATGGCCTGCACCCGACCCGACTGGCGGAACGCAAGATCGACCTCGCGGATGTCCACGTTGCCGTACAGGCGCAGCGTTCCGTCGCTTTGCGAGGAACGCAGGTGCCACGCCGCCAGCAGGCCCCCCGCCAGCAGGGCGAGCGCGGCAACCACCGCGATGTGGCGCTTCATGAGCGCACCTCGATACCGCGGCGATACAGAGCAAAGATTCCCGGCGCGCGCTCGCGCATGCGCTCCGGATGGCCTTCGAGCGTAGCCTGGATTACCAGGCCCTGAATCGAGCCGATGAATTGGACGGCCGCCGCCGCAACACCGACTGAAGCGTCCACTTCGCCGGCATCCTTGGCATGCTCCAGGAGGGTCGTGATCCGCGCTGCGTAGTGCCGGATGAGGACCTGGACCGCCCGCTTGGGCAAGGTATCGCCTGCGCGCTGCAGCTCGCCGAACAGCATGCGTGGGACGCCGGGATGGGATGCCACGAAGTCGATGTGCGCCAGGAACACTGCCTCAAGCGCGGCGATCGGCGAGCCTGCCGCATCGCGGGCTGCATCCACGCGCGCCAGCAGGCGCTCGCTGACCCAGCCCATCACCGCTTCAAGGATCGAGTCCTTGGTCGGGAAGTGGCGAAACAGCGCCCCTTGTGTCAGGCCCATGCGCTTGGCAATCGCCGCGGTAGTGATCTCCGCGGGGTTCTGGTTTGCCGCCAGGTCGACGACGGCTTCGACCGTCGCGGCGCGGCGCTCGTCTGCGGGGAGGTATTTGGAGGATGCGTTCATGCGTTGGACGAAAGATAGTAAGTGATTACTAGCTTACACGGAAAAACGCTTGCTGCAACCTGGATCGAAATCGCGGCAATCGCATGCCGTCCGACGTGATCCCCTGACCCGCAACGCTTTGGTCGTTTGCGCGGGCAAGGATTTCCACGCATCGGCACCAGGCAGCTCACGCAATGCGGGGCGGGGAACCCGGCGACGCCTCTCGGAACAGGCCGCTGGCAACGGGGACAATTCCGCGTTCCCCCTCCCGCATCAGGAACAGCACGCTCAATCCCTGCCGTGCCGCAAGGTTCATGCCGGCCTCGGGCCCCAGCACCATGAAGGCCGTGGCCCAGGCATCCGCCTGCGCGCATGTGGGTGCGACCACCGTGACCGACGCGGGGGAGGACGCGAGCGGCGCGCCGCGCCGGGGATCCATCGTGTGCGACAGGCGGTGGCCCTGTACCGTCACCGTGTGCCGGTAATCCCCCGAAGTGGCAACCGCGCCATCGTGCAGGCTCAGGATCGAATGAGGCGCGCGCACGTCTGCTTCGGGTGCTTCGATCGCGATGGCCCAGGCTTCGCCGTCGGGGCGCAGGCCAAACGCGCGCATCTCGCCATCAATGCCGGCCAGGGCGGCGTCGATGCCGAACTCGCGCAGCACCTGTGCCAGCCGATCCACCGCGTAACCCTTGGCGATGCCGTTGAGATCCAGCACCAGGGCACCACGCTTGACCAGCCCGCCGGCGGTCAGCTCCACCACCTCGTGGGCGGGCCGGCGTTTGGTAGCCAGCGCGCGGCGAATGTCCGCTTCGTTTGCTGCACCCGGGCCGAAGCCCCAGGCCTGGACGGCGTCGCCCACGCCGATGTCGAAGGCACCACCCGAAGCCCGCCCGACCTCCAGGCCCAAGGCAAGCACGCTCGCCAACTCCTCCGGCACCGCGAGGATTTCTCCCACCGCGGCCCGGTTGACGCGCATCAGCTCGCTGTCGGCGCGCCAGGTGGACATTTGCCTGTCGGTCCGGTCCACGGCCTCCTGCAGTGCAGCCTGCAGCGGGGCGACATCGAAATCCGGAGCGGCATGAAACAGCGCTGACCATCGTGTTCCCATGGTCGGGCCGTTCAAGGCATGGCGGACCCATTCAGTAGATGTCTTCGACATAGCGTCCTCCGGCCCTGAGCATCGCGGGCGTCAGTCCGACCGGCGCCAGGATGTCGCTCAGCGCCTCGGCCACGCCGCGCGCCATCTCGCGGCCCCCGCACACCATGACCCGCGCGCCCTGTCGGATGGCATCCACGATCCTTGGCGCATGTTCCCTCACGGCATCCTGCACGTACTGGGGCTGATCTGCCCGCGAGGCGGCCACGGTCAGATGATCCAGCCTGCCGTCATCGCGCCAGTGCGACAGTTCGTCCCGATAGAGGTAATCCGCGTCGGGGTGCCGCAGACCGAAGAACAGGTGAATCGGTCGGCGCGGCCGGTTGCTGCGGATGAATCCCGCCAGCGGCCCGACGCCAGTGCCGGCACCAATCAGGATCAGGGGCGCCCGGCTGCGGCTGGCGTGGAATCCGGGATGGCGCCGCAGGAAGCCCAGAACCGTTTGCCCCGCCTCCAGCCGGGTGAGCTGGCCGGACGCCAGCCCGCCCGCGTGCCGGCGCACCACGATTTCGATGAATCCGTCGCGCGAACCGGACGCCAGCGAATAAAGCCTTGGCACCGTCGCTCCGTCCGGAACGATGCCCAGAAGGTCGCCGGGTTCGAACCGCTGGAAACCCTGTCCGGTCACGCGCTGCCAGAGCGACGTCCGCGGGACCGCGAAGCGCAGGATCGACATCGGGACCTGGACCGCCGCGCCGTAGTCGCGCCGTTCCAGCAGGGTAAGTGCATCGAGCGGCGGCAGCTTCGGCACATGGGAAAGCGCCAGGGAGATACCGAGAGCATCGCCCAGCCTGCGGCCCCACCGGGCAAAATCCTGCGACGACTGGCGGTCGATGGTGTCCAGGGGCATCAGGAGGGGCCATCCCCTGGCGCGCACCACGTCCTCCACGGCCTGGGCAAAGGCGCAGAATGCGGGGAAGGTGCGGTCGCCAAAGCCCAGGACCGCCACCGGAGCCTGTGGCACATCTTTGAGGTCGCGGAGCCGCTCCAGGAAGCCCTTGGCCGTCGCCGGCGCATCCCCCTCACCGTAGGTGGCGGTGAGAATCAGGAAGCGCCGGGCGCGCCGATGGACCTCGGGCTGGAAGCTCGCCATCGCGGCGACGTGAACCGACTGCCCGGCATTGCGCAAGGCCTGGGCCAGGGTCGCGGCAAAACCCCAGGTGGAACCGCCCTCGGAACCGACGAGCAGGATGGTTTCCGCCTGCGCGGCAGGTGCGTTTGCCGCCAGCCGCGGACGATCGCGGCGAGCGGAGAACCAGATCATTGCGCCGGTGACGGCCAAGGCCGGAACCGACAGCGCCATGAGTCCGAGGATGAGCCCCAGCAGCGCGGCTCCCTGCCCGGTATGCAGCAGGTAGATCGTTTCCGAAACGCGTTGCGTCAAGCCGGCATCACGCCAGCCCAGCAGCACCCCCGTGCCCTGATCCACGTGGCCTGCGCCGCGATCCGTCGTGAGGGTGAATACGTCCTCGGGATCGTCCGGCGCGGGAAAACTCAGTTCCCGCAGTTCGGCCACCGATACCGCGCGCAGCGCCTCCATTTCGGACAGCGCCAGCCCGCTTCGCCCGCTGACCGCGGCGGGTGCCGCGGGGCTGACTTGATCGACCGAAATGAGATCGAAGGTTTCAGCCGACATCCAGAGCGCCGTCGCGGAAGAGAGCATGAGACCCAGTACGGCGACCCTCGCCAGCTCCGTGTGCACGCGTCCCGCACCCGAATCGCGCAGTGGGCCGAACCAGTGCCTCCAGCCGCCCAGACGGCGGGCCACCAGGAGCGCTCCGGACAGGGACAACAGGAGCATCGCCATCGCGCCGACCGCCACCGCGACGCGGCCACCGTCGCCCAGGAAGAGTGAACGATGCAGGTTGGTGATCCAGCGCCAGGCCGGGTCCGGGTCGGCGCTGGCAAGATCGCGCCCCGTGGCCGGATCGATCACGGCGGAACCGGGGCGATCGCCATCAAACCACCAGGCGCTGATCCGCCCGGAAGGTGCGCGCCGGATCTGCTCCAGGCCGGCGTGCGCTGCCTCAACCCGCGCAGCCAGATCTGCGACCGTCAGTTCACGGTCCGGCTGCCGGGTTTGAACCGACTCCAGAGCGGGAAAGATCGACAGCGCAGCGCCGCCGAGCGCCGTGAATACCAGCAGGGCGGCCAGCACGAGTCCTGCCCACCGGTGCACGATCCGCATCATCGCGTCGGCCTCCTTTCGGGATCAGGGGTCATAGCGGAAGCTGGCGACATACCGCCGTCCGGCGACAGCCTCGCCTGCGCCGGAAGCCGTCAGCGGCACGGATACATCGCGCGGGCTTTCCGGCATGTCCTCGGCTGCCGCGTCCAGATTCAGCGCATATCCCGCGTCGAACAGCGCGTCGGCGAGCTCCACTGTGACCTCCAGGTTTCGCCCGGCCCCGACGCTGGCGCCGGTAATGCCGTCGATCCGCGTGCGGTCGCTGCCTGCTGCGCGGTACCAGCCCGTCAGGTGCTTGTAGTATTTCGATTTCTTCCCTGCGACCCAGAGCGTGCGGACATAGTCCCCGTTCGCGTCCGTCAGATACACGGCAATGTAGGCGCCATCGCCTCCATAGTTCTTGAGGGTGGTGGTCAGGGTGACCGGGCGCGCGGCCACCGGGCCGGAAAGCGCGACGGCCAAAGACAGCAGCAGGCAGGATGTGGGCTTGTTCATGGTGGCTCCTTTCAGACCGGACAATTTCGTGGGTGATGGCTTGAACGGCTTCGTGGCGCTGCAGGCGCATCGCGACGGATGCGCCGCGCGGCTCCATTGCCGGCAGACAGGCGCCGCCTCGTCAGCCGGCACGACCGGCGCACGCAAGAGATGGTTCTCTCAGCGCCTTTCCCCGGGCGCCGCCTGTTCGGGTGAGCCGACGGTGTTTTCGGGCATCCCGGGCAGGTACCGAGCCACTCCGGCTTGTGAACGGAATCGAACCTTGAGCCTCAGGACGGCCAGCGAAGCCGGGTCCAGCAGCAGATCCACCCGGTTGCCATCGATGTCCCGACCTCGGACTTCGTAGCATCCATCGTCGATCCGCAGTCGTTCGGTCTGGATTCGCAGTTCGGCGACCTTTGTGGCAACGGCCTCGCGTGACTGCCATTCGGACATCGGCGCATGGCAGTCGTCATCCGCCAGAGCAGCACCGGACACGGCCAGTGCGATCACGGCGAAAACGGGCAGGAATGATTTCATGGCGTGCTCTCTTATCCTTGGTGGCCAGAGAATGCCGCGGCAAGGTGACAGCAACCTGACCCCGGCGCGCGAAGTCCGTCAGGGTGACGTAAGGAAGCCGACGGATGCCCCACGGAGAAACGGTCCATGCGTATCCTGTTGATTGAAGATGACGGCGTGCTGGGTGAGGCGGTTCGCGATCAGATCACTGGCGACGGCCATTCCGTGGACTGGGTGCGTCGCCTCGATGAAGGGGCAGGCGCCCTCGCGAGCGTGCCCTATGACATCATCCTGCTGGACTTGATGCTGCCCGATGGCCGGGGCATTCCTTTCCTGCGACAGCTGCGGGCCAGGGGCCTGGATGTGCCGGTCATCATCCTCACCGCCCTCGACCAGATTTCCGACCGGATCGAAGGCCTCAACGCCGGTGCGGACGACTATCTCGTGAAGCCGTTTGACCTGTCCGAGCTGTCGGCGCGGATCGGATCGGTGGCGCGCCGCTACAGCGGCAATCCCAACCCCGTCATCACCCACGGTTCGCTTCAGATCGACCTGGCGGCACGCAGCGTCCTTCGCGATGGCCGGCCGGTGGCGCTGACCGGACGGGAGTGGGCGCTGTTCGAGGCGCTCCTCTCCCGCCCCCGACAGCTGTTTCCGAAGGCACAACTGGAGGAAAAACTCTATGCCTTCGACAAGGAAGTGGAGAGCAACGCCATCGAGGCGCACGTCAGCCGCCTGCGCAAGAAACTGGGCGCCTGGGTCATCGTCACGGAACGCGGACAGGGCTACCGCCTGGGGCGGACATGAGCGGACCACAAAGTCTGCAGCAACGCCTCGGGCTCTGGCTGGGGCTCTTGTTGGCAGTACTGTGGATCGGTGCCGCCACGGTGGGTGCGATCCTGGCCCATCGCGCCATGGATCAGGCGTTTGATTCGGCTCTTCAGGAGGCGGCGCAACGCATACTTCCGCTGGCCGTGGCCGAGGTGCTAGGGCGCGATGAGGACGACGTGACCCAGCGCCTGGCCGAGATCCGGGCCCACGACGAGTTGATCACCTATCTGCTGCGCGATGGCCAGGGGCGCGTCCTGCTGCTCTCGCACGATGCGGATCCGGATGTATTCCCCGCGTGGACCGAAGCCGGCTTTGGTCAATCAAAGACCCATCGCTTCTACAGCGAAGAAACGCTGCGGGGCTCGGTCCGCCTGACCATGGCGGAGCCCCTGGCTCACCGGAGGTCCGCCGTACGGAAAATCCAGATCGGGCTGGGAGTCCCCCTGCTGGTCTTCCTGCCGATCTCGCTGCTGGCCATCGTGCTGACCGTGCGCACGACCCTCGCGCCCCTGCGGCGGTTTCGCGCGCGCCTGGCCTTGCGCGAGGCGCGCGATCTTTCACGCTTGCCGAACGACGGCCTGCCGACAGAAGTCGCGCCGCTGGCCGAAGCGCTCAATGGCCTGCTCGAACGCCTCGGCGCCGCCTTCCAGGCCGAGCGGAACTTCGCCGCCAACGCGGCCCACGAACTGCGGACGCCACTGGCCGGGGCTATCGCGCAGGCGCAACGCTTGCGGACCGAGACCCACGATCCGGTAGCCAGGGAACGTGCCTCCGGAATTGAAACGACGCTCAAGCGCCTGACCCGCCTTTCCGAACGCCTGATGCAGCTTGCGCGTGCCGAAGGCGGTCAGCTGCGGCTGGAACGCGCATCGGACCTGCGGCCCGTCGCGCGGATGCTGGCCGATGAGCTTGCGCGTACCGCGGCACCCGGACGAATCGTCCTGAGTTTTCCGGATAGCCCGCTGATGTCGGATCTGGATCCGGACGCGTTTGCGATCCTGTTTCGCAATCTGGTCGAAAACGCTCTGCGACACGGGGCGGAGGATGCCCCGATCGAGGTATCACTGACCTCCGATGGCCTGCTGACCGTGGGCAACGAGGGTCCCATCGTTCCGTGCGAGGACCTGGCGCGATTGACGGGCCGATTCGAACGGGGAGGGCGCCTCGGAGATGGTAGCGGGCTCGGGCTCGCGATCGTCGACGCGATCGCCCAACGCATCGGCACGACGCTGGTGCTGAAGTCGCCGCGGACGGGGCGGGATTCGGGCTTCGAGGCCTGCCTCAGGCTTCCGATGGCGGCAGCGCACACTGCTTCGAGCGGCTGATGCACCGTGGAATCGCGGCGTCCCGGATGCCCATCGTCGGCTGCGCCATCAATCCCGGCGCATTCCAGTGTTCCGTTCTCCCTTCGATCGAAATTCATCACGGGCGCCACTGCTCCGTCCCGGGTTTCCGAACGTCACGCCGCTTTGCTTTCGTCCTGCTGCCCGATCTCGAGCGCAAGCTCGGTCATGCGCGCGGCCATGATCCGTTTGCGCCCAAAGGCTGAAGTGCAGGCATCCGGAGCGGCACTTGTCCTGCGCGTGGCTCCTGCAAGGCGGCGAGGCAGCCAGCTTGATCGACACGGGCGCAAGCTGGTGATCTGCCGCGCGATCTGCGTGTGCGACCGCGAAATGGTTGACGCAGATCTCCAGAGAACAGGGAGCAAATCGGCGTGGGGGCAGCAGGCCCGTCAACTCAGCGTTCCGGGGCAGAGCCTGGCAGACGCAGAAACGCGGGAAGCCCGCGACACGGGCGGATTGCGGAAACAAAAACGCCCAACCGAGAAAGGTTGGGCGTTGGATATTGGTGGAGCCAGGGAGGATCGAACTCCCGACCTCGTCATTGCGAACGACGCGCTCTCCCAGCTGAGCTATGGCCCCTTGCGAGCGCTGCATTCTAGCGAGATGTCGAGGTGTCTGGCAAGAAATTCGTGAGGGAGGCGCTCGCCTCGATTCGGGGTTTGGGTCATCGGGAAGGGAAGGCTTTGCGCCGACCCGGTTACGCTTCGCGCCAGCCGGTGTGCCTGCTCCGGTTGACCTTGCACCGGTCCATCCGCTGAGCAAGGGCCGTTCGTGCAATGGCAAAAAACCCCGCACTTGGCGGGGTTTTTTGTAACACTTTGAATGTCTTGGTCGGGGAGACAGGATTTGAACCTGCGACTTCTACGTCCCGAACGTAGCGCTCTACCAGGCTGAGCTACACCCCGAAGTCCGAGCCGCGCATTTTACATGCTCCCCGCGCTGGCAGGCAAGCATCATTTCCGCGACGCTCGCGGTATCGATGCCGTGGGGGCGGGCAGGTGGCCCCCACGGCATGGGCTCATTGCCCGCCGCCGAAGGTCTGGGTGTATTGCAGGTAGAAGCTGCGGCCCTGGGTGTCGAACCAGGAGATGTCGTAGTACGGATAGCTGGTGTATGTGGGGTCGTATGGTGGGGCCTTGTCGAACAGGTTGACCACCGAAAGCGACAGCCGGGCGCGGTCGTTGAAGGCATATTGCACGTTGCCGTTGTAGCGCCAGGTGGCCGGGATGGTGGGGCCCGGGTCGCCTTCTTCCCACACTTCGTCATACGACCAGCCGTTCGGCAGGCGCCCGATGCGGGTTCCCTGGAACGATACCGACCAGGCTTCCCGCGCCCACGAGATGCGTGCGCTGCTCTTGGTCCGCGGGATGTCGTAGCCGCTGTTGACGGCGAACATGTCGATCACCGGGGCATCGGGGTAAAGCCGGATTTCATGGTGATCCACCCAAGTGTGCTGGGCGTTGAGGCGGAAGGTGCCGATGGCGGTTTCCCAGCGGAAGTTGGCGCTGGCGTCGATGCCGCTGGTGTTCTCACGTGCGATGTTGATCGGGTTCACGTGCACGCCATAGATGCTGCCGCCGGAAGTGCGGGTGATGCGCGCCAGCATGTCGGCACAGGTGTCCGGGCTGTTGGAAGCGCCGTTGATACCCAGCCGACAATCACGTTCCCAGCGCATGACGTCGCTGGCACGCAAGTCCTGCACCTGGTCGCGCATGTCGATGTCGAACCAGTCGAGTGAAATGTCGAGGAAGTCGGTCGGCGACCAGACCGTGCCCACGGTCCAGGAGCGGCTGGTTTCAGGGTCGAGATCGGTGCTGCCGGTGCGACTGCGGATGATGCCCTCGCTGTTGTAGCTGCAATCCTCGATGCCTTCATCCGGTTCTTCGGTGGCGCAGCGGAAATAGTCGATCACCGAGGTTTCATCGTTGCCCGGCCCGGCGAAAACGTAGTGCAGGTCGGGAGCGCGGAAGGCCGTACCGTAGGAGCCGCGCATCAGCAGGCTGTCGATCGGGCGCCATTCCAGACCGGTGCTCCAGGTCAGCTTGCCGGGATGCCTGCCGGCGAACCGGTACTGGTCCTGGCGCGCCGCCACGCTGAGGTTGAGCGAGTCGAGCAGCGGCATGCGCAGTTCGCCGGCGAGCGCCCAGCGATTGCGGCTGCCCTTGCCGTCCGAATCCTTCCAGCTGTAGTAGTAGTACTGGGTGGCAAGCGGATCGGGTTTGAGGTCGTAGCTCTGGTGACCGAACTCGGCGGTCGCGGCAAAGCCGGCCGCGCCACCCGGCAGTTCGAACAGTTCGCCCTGGGTCAGGGTAAAGGCCAGGGTCTGGCTTTCGGACTGCGGGTGGTAGGTGGTGTAGGCGAAGATGCTGTCGTATTCGCCCTGGCTCAGCGGGGTGTAGAGGCGGGCGGGATCGGCGTTGAAGATGGGGTACTCGTCGCCCCGCCAGGTGTAGCTGCCCGGTTGTTGTTCACCAAGGAAGAGCCGGTTGGCAGTGGCGGCCACGATCTGCGGCCAGCTGATCTTCGCCTTGTATTGCGAATGACTGAAGGCGGCTTCGTAGTCCCATTCGCTCCAGAGCGTGCCCTTGAAGCCGGTGGTGAGGCCGAAGGTGTCCTGCGTGGTGTTGACCATGCCGGTCTTGAGGCCGCCCATTTCCTCAAGGGTGAAGCGGCGCTGCCAGTATTCGATCTGCTCGGTGGCCTGGTTGTAGAAGTAACCCTCTTCGTTGCCGTCGGGCATCATCAAGGACCAGGTGCGCGGAGCGCGAAACAGGGAGACCTTGTGGTGGCCGGCTTGCAGGTCGGCAAACCATTCGCCACCGTTCTCGAGCTGGTAGCTCATGGAGGCGTAGCCGTTGGCACCTTTGCGCTCGCTGATCATGGTGCGATAGGCGATGCCGCGCTCGCTGCCGCAGTAGTTGCCGTAGTTGCGGCGATAGGCGTAGCCCATCGTACCTTCGTTGAGGTGCGAGAGTCCGGCACAGGTGTCTTCACCCGGGTCGATGTAGTCGTCCCACCAGTCGGTGATCAGGAAGTCGCGTGGCGCGTAGCCGTAGCGCGAGGGATTGGGCGCATCGGCGCTGGAGTCCTGCTGTTCGCGCTGATAGCCCCAGAGCGGGCGCTGGTCACGGTATTCCAGGCCTGCCACCAGGCTGAAGGCGTTGCGCGAGAAGCCGCCGGAGAGGTTGAGTACGTTCGATTGCCCGCCGCCGTCCTCGGTCCAGCCGTAACGGTAGTCGACGGTGGTGCCTTCGGCATGGCTTTTCAGGATGAAGTTGACCACGCCCGAGATCGCATCCGAGCCGTAAATGGCCGATGCACTGCCGGTCAGGATTTCCACACGATCAATCATGCCCAGCGGGATGCTGGAAATATCGGTGAAGTTGCTGCGTCCGCCGAAGGGCAGGGGGAAGTCTGCAATGCGACGACCATTGACCAGGACCAGGGTGTGGTTCGGCCCCAGGCCACGCAGATCCACCTGCTGCGCGCCGGGTGAGAAATCCGCGCCGCCGGCTGATTGCTGGCTTTGGGTTTCGCCACCGTTCTGGGTCAGCGAGCGGAGCAGTTCGGGTATGGTGGTGAAGCCACCCGCCTTGATTGCCTCGGCATTCACCACGGAAATCGGCGCGGGGCCTTCCACCTGCGCGCGCGGGATGCGTGAGCCGGTGACCTGGATGCGCTCAAGTTCCGTGGGTTCGTCCTGTTTCGTATCGGGCGCCGTTTGTGCCGGCGTCGCTGGCAGCGTGCTGCGTGTGGCACTTGGATTGCCGCCGTCGGGCACGATCAGCACCGCTCCCGAATCGTCGCGGCTGGCCCTGAAACCACTGCCTCGCAACAGCCCGGCCAATGCCTGGTCGGCCGAACTGGCTCCGTGCACACCCGAGGTTTGCAGCCCCTTGAGCTGGTCGGCGCGATAGACCAGTTGCAGATCCGATTGTCGTGCCAAGGCATTGAGCGCACCGGCCAGATCGCCGGCCGGGATATTGAAGCTGGCGGCGGGAGTCTGTGCATTGGCCGCCAGTGCGGCGCAGCAGGCCAGGCTCAGAAGCAGGTGCCGTAATGGGTGACGCATGGTGACTTCCCCGATGAGACGCGCGGTGTGGCGTCGTTCATCAGTGATGACGAACGAAGGGCGCCAATCCCGCCTGTCGACGTCAGCGTGAATGCAGCACGATGCGATTGCCGTGAGGTTCGGCGCGGATCGGGAACCCCTGTTCCAGGAGATGGACGAATCCATCGACATTGGACCAGCGGAAATTGCCGCCGATCCGCAGCGCAGCGGCTTCGGCGTCGCCAAGTTCGAGTTGGCGCGTGTTGAAACGGTTGAACTCGGCGATGGCTGCTGCCAGCGGCAGATCGTCGAATTGAAGATAGCCGCTGCGCCAGTCCAGCAGCCGCTCGGCCTCGGCGGGCGTCAGTGACTCGATCCGCACCCCATCGGCCGTGGCCAGTGCCATGCTCCCGGCCGCGAGCAACGCCACCGGAGGTGTCATCTGATCCGCAGAGGACCCGCCTTCGAAACGCACGCGGCCTTCGGTGACCACCACGCGCAGATCGGTGGCATCACGCCGCACCGAAAACTGCGTGCCGATGGCGGTGACCGAACGATTGTCGGCGTGGACCACGAACGGCCGCCCGGCATCATGGGAAACCGCGAAGATCGCTTCGCCGCGCACCAGGTGGATCACGCGCCGACCACGGCTCATATTCACCTCGACACGACTGTCGCTGCTGAGCGTGACCTCGCTGCCATCTTCCAGCGTGGTGACCTGGATCTGGCCGATGCCGCTGGCGAGGCTCGCATGATGTTCGCCACTGGTCTGCCAGCCCAGAAAGCCGCCGATGCCCGCAATGGCGAGCACCAGTGCCCCGGCAGCACGGATCCAGGTGCGATATGGCCGGGTTGGATCGGGTGATGGTCGCGAGAACTCGATACCGCTCAGGTCGGGTGGCTGCAACACGGGCAGTTCGGAAGACTCACGCCAGAAACCGCGCCCAGGCACCTGTTCGGGCGCGATCCCGGCACCCAGTGCGCACAGGCGTTCGGCCTGGCGCCACGCTTCCTGCAAGCGTAGGAAGGCCACGCGATGGGCCACCGACTCGTCCACCCAGACCGCGAACTCCGCTTCGTCGGCATCGCACCAGGTGTCCGACTCGCGCCGGGCAAGCCAGCGTGCCGCTTGTTCGTCAATCTGCGTGCTGCTGGTCATGCTGCGAGCCCTCGTCGCATGGATTCCTGGTCGGCTCGCCGGGGGCGTGGCCATAAAGGTGGCTTGCCAGCAGTCGCATGCCTTTTGCCAGATGCTTTTCGACCGTTTTTTCACAAATGCCGAGGCGTACGGCAACCTCTTTCTGCGGCATGTCCTCCACCCGGCGCAACCAGACCACTTCGCGACAGCGCTCGGGCAATGCATCGAAGGCAGCGGCCAGGCGACGCAGCAACTGGCGCCCGCCAAACCACCGTTCCGGTGAAACTTCCTCGATCAGGTAGACGTTCGAAGGCTCGAAATCACCCATCGTCTCGATCGACACGACCTTCTGACGCCGGATCCTATCGGCCATCAGGTTGCGCGCCGTGGTGAAAAGAAAGGCGCGTACCGAAACCGGTCGCGTGCGTCTGGCTGCTTCGTACACCCGCACGTAGATCTCCTGCCGCAGGTCGCCGGCTTCCTCGTGGCGCCCCCAGCGTGCCTGCAGGAACTGCATCAGCGCCGGCTCGTGGACCAGCACTTCGGTGACGAACCAATGGTCGAGATCGGAAGGCATGCCCGCACTTTATCGCAGTTGCGCGCAACTGCGGGGTGGGGGAAACCGGCGGGCGGATCGTCTACATTGGACAGGTCGGCGCGCGCGGTGCCGGATCGAGCACGGGAACCAAAAAAATGCAGGGAACGATGAATCGGTGGGTGGCGTCGATGACGGCCATCCTGATGGGCTGGCTGCTGGTCGGTGCCGCGGTCGCGGCAGGGGTCGACCACCATGTGGTGGGCGATCTCAAGGCGAAAACGCCGGGAGTGGTTGCGCCTGGCCTCCTGCTGATGGGCGGCGGCGACCGCAATCACGAGGCGCTGCGCTGGTTCATGGGCAAGGCCGGCCACGGCCATATCGTGGTGCTGCGCGCTTCGCAGGGCGGCGAGATCGGCGAGGAGTTCTTCAACGAGGTCGGTGGTATCGCTTCGGTGGAAACCTTCGTGTTCCACGACCGTGAATCGGCCTTCGACAAGGCCATGCTCAAGCGCATCCGCCACGCCGACGGCATCTTCATCGGCGGCGGCGACCAGTCGCGTTACGTGCGCTACTGGCGCGGTACGCCCGTGGCAGAAGCCTTGGACGCACACGTGCGCGCCGGCAAGCCGCTGGGTAGCACCAGTGCGGGACTGGCGATCCTGGGCGAGTATCTCTACGGCGCGATGGTGGGCGGAAGCATCGTCAGTCCGCAGGCCCTGGCTGATCCGCACGGTTCGGACAACACCATCGAGGGCGATTTCCTGCACATCGCCGCACTGCAGGGATTCATCACCGATACACACTTTTCCGAACGCAATCGCCTGGGGCGCCTGATCGCCTTCATCGCCAAGGCCGAGCGTATTTCCGGCAAGTCGATCCTCGGCCTGGGCGTTGACGAGGATGCCGCCCTCGCCGTTGAGGGCGACGGCCGGGCGCACGTCTACGCCACCGCGAGAGGCGCCGGTGCCAGCCTGGTGCGGGGCAATTATCCGGTGACCGAAGAAGACCAGCCCCTGCATCTGTCGCGTGTGGAGGTGATCGGTGTGGGTGCCGGCTCGGTGCTGCACCTGCCCAGCGGACGCGTGGAGCAGCCCGCCTTCGAACACCGGTATGCGGTGGAGCACGGCGTGCTCAAGGCGCTGGACCGGCCCTTGCTCGTCATCCATGGCGGCGCCGGTGTGGAAAAAGGCGACTTGTCGCCCGAGGAAGCCGCTGCCGCCCGCGCCGTGCTCGAAACCGCCCTTCGCGCCGGTCACGCGCGTCTGCACGAGGGTGCGCCCGCGCTCGACGCCGTCACCGCCGCCATCACCGTTCTGGAAGACGCCCCGCAGTTCAACGCTGGCCGCGGCGCCGTGTTCACCCACGACGGCCGCAATGAGCTCGACACCTCGATCATGGACGGCACCAGCGGCAAGGCAGGCGCAGCCGCCGGCCTGCACCGGGTGAAGAACCCCATCCTGCTGGCGCGTGCCATCCTCGACCACTCGCGCCACGTGATGATGGTGGGCGAGGGCGCGGAGAAGTTTGCGGCAGAGCAGGGTATCAACCTGGTCGATCCTTCGTACTTCCGCGTGGAAAAACGCTGGCAGCAGTTGCAGAACGCTTTGAAGGCGGAAGCCGCGGCCCAGACGCGCCACGAGCTTCTTCCCGAGCTTCCCGGCAAGGCCTATTTCGGCACCGTTGGCGCGCTGGCGCTGGATGCACAGGGAAGGCTGGGCGCAGGCACCTCCACCGGTGGCATGACCAACAAGCGTTATGGTCGCGTGGGAGATTCGCCCATCATCGGTGCTGGCACCTGGGCCGACGCACGTTGTGCGGTGTCCGGCACCGGCTGGGGCGAGTACTACATCCGTTTTGCCGCTGCGCACGACATCTGCGCGCGCGTGGCCTACAGCGGCCAGTCACTGCAACGTGCTGCCGATACCGTCATCAATCGCCTGATTCCGGATGCGGGTGGCGATGGCGGTGCCATCGCCCTGAGCGCCGATGGCAACGTGGCGTTTCCGTTCAACACCGAGGGCATGTATCGCGGCTGGATCGGCGCGGATGGCGTGCCGCACGTGGCGATCTTTGCGGATGAGGGGTTGCCGATGCCGCGGTGAGGGAGGGTGCGCTGGGGCGCGGCCTCTTTCGCTTTGATTTGTGCGCTGCCGCAGGAGTTTCGACCGCCTCGGCGGCGGTCGAGTTACCTTTCTTTACTCCGGGCATCCTGCCCTGCGCCCCTTCGGGGCCGGCTTCGCCGTTCGCGCCGCTCCTGCGGCGCAGTGCGTGCCCAAAGAAAGGTAACCCAAAGAAATGGCACCCCGGCATCGCGCGTCGCCTGCATTGCAGGCGCCGTTCCCTGCGTTGCTCGGCAGCCGTCGGCCGGCGCGAACTCGCACATCCCTGTGCTCGAACAGTCGCGCCTTTCCCCGCCGGCTACCTGCGCTACTCGGCGCGATACATGGGGACCCGGTGGATCAAGAGCAAAAGCCG
>CAZTXX010000030.1:0-15892 GCA_964617405.1 uncultured Aquimonas sp.
CGACCGCGACCACTGCATCCAGTACATGGTGGCGGTGCCGCTGATCTTCGGCCGCCTCACGGCCGCGGACTACGAGGACGAGGTCGCCGCCGACTCGCGCATCGATGTGCTGCGCGCCAAGATCCGCTGCGTGGAGGACCCGCGGTTCACCGCCGACTACCACGACCCGGACAAGCGCTCGATCGCCAACGGCCTGACCGTGCACTTCGCCGACGGCACGACGCTGGACGAGGTGCTGGTGGAATACCCCATCGGCCACCGCCGCCGCCGCGCCGAGGGCATTCCGCTGCTGGAGGCCAAGTTCCGCCGCAACCTGGCGCGCCGCTTCCCGCCCGCGCAGCAGGAGAAGATCCTGACGGTGGCGCTGGATCAGGCAACGTTGGAATCCATGCCGGTGCGCGAATTCATGGATCTGCTGGTGCCCTGAGATCGTTGATGGACTGGCGCCTTACGCCGGCTCAACGGTACGCTGTGCCGCATGAGATGGCTCCTCCTGATCCTCGCCCTGGTCTGGGCACCCTGGCCGGCGCTGGCGATGCCGGAACTCGACGATGAAGCGATGGCCGAACGCCTGGCGGCCTGTGCGGCCTGCCATGGCGCGCGTGGCGAGGGGGTGATCGGTTCGGAGTATTACCCACACCTTGCCGGCAAACCGGCGGGCTATCTGTTCGCACAGATGCAAGGCTTTCGTGACGGGCGCCGGCACTATCCGCAGATGGTGTACCTGATGCGCAACTGGGACGACGCCTGGCTGGCGCGCATCGCGAGTTTCTTTGCCGCGCAGCCCGTGGTGACGCCGCAACACGCGCCGCCGCCGTCGCAGAACGCCGTCGATGCGGCGCGCGCGCGGGCCATGGTGGAATCGGGTGATGCGGCGCGTGACCTGCCCGCTTGCAGCAGTTGCCACGGCGACCGTTTGCAGGGCCGTGAACCCGGCGTCCCTGCGTTGGCCGGCTTGCCCACCGATTACCTCATCGCCCAGCTCGGCGGCTGGATGACCGGTGCGCGCCATTCCATCGCACCCGATTGCATGTCGCAGGTGGTGCAGAAGTTCGGCGATGGGGACATTCGCCGTGTCGCCACCTATATCGCCGGCCTCGTGCCCGACCCGGACTCGCAACCGCTGGAGGCCAGCGATGTGCCGCTGCCACTGGATTGTGGCGGTGCCACCCATTTCGACCCGACGCGCGGGGTGTTGCCATGAGCACGGCGCGCGGCTTGCGTGGCTGGTGGGTGCTGATCATCGGGTTTCCCCTGTTCGCCCTCGTTGCCGCCGTGATCGGCGTGCTGATCGGGGGGCAGGGTGGCATGGCCGCGTTGTCGCCGCCGTCTGCGCGCGCGTTGGTGGTGGCGAGCGATCCGGCCACGCTGGAGCGCGGCGAATACCTGGCGCGCATCGGTGACTGCGTGACCTGCCACACCCGGCGCGGTGGCGAACCGCTCGCCGGTGGGCGGGCTTTTTCCACGTCGTTCGGGGTGCTCTATTCGGGCAATCTCACCCCGGATGCGGATACCGGCATCGGCGACTGGTCGGTCGAGCAGTTCCGCCACGCGCTGGCGCATGGCGTCGGGCGCAGCGGCCTGTTGTATCCGGCCTTCCCGTTCCAGAACTTCCAGCACCTCGCCGTCGAGGATGCCGATGCGATCTTCGCCTGGCTGATGAGCCGGCCCGCCGTGGTGTCCGAAACCCCGGCCAATGCGATGACCGGCATGGCAGATTGGCGACCGGCGCTGATCGGTTGGCGGATGGCATTCCATCGGCCCTGGGAACTGCCGTTCGACGAGTCACGCGGCCCAGCCTGGAACCGTGGGCGTTACCTGGTGGAAGGACTGGGTCATTGCAGCATGTGTCATGGCGAACGTGGTGCCTATGGCGCGATGAATCCCGCGCGACGCTTTGCCGGCGGACGGGTGTTGGGGCAGGGCTGGTATGCGCCGGCACTCGATGACCGGACCCTGGCGCACTGGAGTGTGGAGGATCTGGCCGGTTACCTGCGCACCGGCGTGGCACCGCAGGCCAGCGCCTTCGGGCCGATGGCCGAGGTGATCGGATCGAGCCTGCAATACCTCAGCGAAGCCGATGCACGTGCGATTGCCGAATACCTGTTGAGCCTGCCGGAACTGCCGCAGCGGCCCATGCCGCCGCAGCGCCCGGCACGCGATTTTGTCGGGCCCGCGAGCACCGCGCTGTATGAGAAACACTGCGCCGATTGCCACGGGCGCGATGGCCAGGGGCGCGAACGCGTCTATCCGCCCCTGGCCGGAAGCGCTCAGGTACTGGCACGCGACCCGGTCAATCTGATGCGGATCACGCTGTTTGGTGCCGCGCCGCCCACCACGTGGGGCAACCCGGCACCGCATTCGATGCCGCCGTTCGTCGATCGCGTGCCGGAAACCGATCTGGTGATGATCTTCAACCACCTGCGTGGCAGTTGGGGCAACGACGCGGGTGTCGTCACGCTGACCCAGTTGCGCCAGGCGCGCGCCCTGCCGCTGGAGTGAGGCGCGCCCGGATTTGACCCGGGCTGGAAGCCGGCCTCAGGCGCCGGCGCCCACCGCGCGCAGGCAGAACTCGCAGATTGCGTTCACCAACCGCTCCTTGTCGCGCAGGGTCTTGCGGCTGGGGCCGATCGGCCCGACCAGGGCCTCGGTGAAGGCGCCGACGATGCAGGCGGCGCTGGCGTCGAGGTTCTGCCGGGGGAACTCACCGCTGGCCACGCCGCGCTTCAACACCGCCTTGAACACGTCGCCGAAACGCTTGCGCCCGCGCAGACGCTCGGCATCGACTTCCGGCTCGGCCGGTTCGGCGATGAAGGCGTAGGCGAGGTTGGGCCCCGTCAGGGCGCGCCGCACGAAGGATGCCACCGCGCCTTCCATCTGTGCCCTGGCGGTTTCGCGTGCGCCGATCACTTCGTGCAGGATCGCGATTTCGTGGTCCACCGCAGCAGTGAGCACTTCCACGAACAGTTCGGCCTTGGAGGGGAAATAACGATAGATCGTGCCGGTGGAAACCCCGGCTTCGGCCGCCACCGCCGCGATCTGCGCGTTGCGGAATCCACCTTCGGCGATCAGCCGCCGCGTGGCGCGCAGGATGCGCTCGCGGTTGCCGGCGAGGCGTTCTTCCATCAGACGGGTACGACGATAGGCCATAGGCGTGGGGCAGGTCGGTGGATGCGAGGGCTCAAGGGAATGTATCGGGTCCGGTTTGTGTCCGGGCTTTGCCGGTCAGATTCCACCGAGGCAGATGTACTTGAGTTCGGTGTAGTCGTCGAGGCCGTACTTCGAGCCTTCGCGACCCATGCCGGACTGCTTGATGCCGCCGAAAGGCGCCACCTCGGTCGAGATCAGGCCGGTGTTGATCCCGACGATGCCGCATTCAAGCGCTTCGGCCACGCGGAAAGCGCGCGCCAGGTCACGGGTATAGAAATACCCGGCCAGGCCGACTTCGGTGTCGTTGGCCTGGGCAATCACCTCGGCCTCGCTGCTGAAACGGAACAACGGCGCGACCGGGCCAAAGGTTTCTTCGTGCGCGATCCGCATGTCGGCCTCCACGTCGAGCAATACCGTGGGCTCGTAGAAGTTGCCGCCAAGCCCATGGGGCTTGCCGCCCGCCGCCACCCGCGCACCGTGGGCGATGGCATCGGCGACGTGTTGTTCGACCTTGGCCAGCGCCTTGGCGTCGATCAGCGGGCCCTGATCCGTTTCGCCTGCCAGGCCGTCGCCGACCCGCAGTTTGCCGATGGCGGCAACCAGCTTTTTCGCGAAACTGTCGTATACCGCGGCGTGCACATACAGCCGGTTGGCGCAGACGCAGGTCTGCCCGGTATTGCGGTACTTGCTGGCGATCGCACCTTCCACCGCCGCGTCGAGATCGGCATCCTCGAAGACGATGAAGGGCGCGTTGCCGCCCAGCTCCAGCGACAGACGCTTGAGCCCGTCGGCGCACTGCGCCGCCAGTTGCTTGCCCACGGCGGTGGAGCCGGTGAAGCTGAGCTTGCGCACCAGCGGATTGGAGGTCATTTCCGCGCCGATGCTGGCCGCATCGGCGCTGGTCACGATATTGACCACGCCCGGTGGAATCCCGGCGCGCTCGGCCAGCACCCCGATGGCGAGAGCCGAGTAGGGTGTTTGCAGGGCCGGCTTGCAAACCATCGTGCAGCCGGCGGCCAGCGCCGGGCCGAGCTTGCGGCCGAGCATCGCCGAGGGGAAGTTCCAGGGCGTGATGGCCGCCACCACACCCACCGGCTGACGGATGGTGAGGATGCGCTTGTCGGCGGCGTGGCCGGGAATGGTGTCGCCATAGAGGCGCTTGGCCTCCTCTCCGAACCACTCGATGAAACTGGCCGAATAGGTGATTTCACCACGCGCTTCGGCCAGAGGCTTGCCCTGTTCGGCGGTCATCAAGCGGGCCAGGTCTTCCTGGTGTTCCATCATCAACTGGTACAGCCGGCGCAACAGGCGTGCCCGCTCACCTGCTGTCTTCCCGGCCCAGGCCGGTTGCGCCGAGTGCGCCGCTTCAATGGCGCGACGGGTTTCCGCAGCGCGCATGTCCGGCACTGTTCCCAACTGCTCGCCGGTAGCCGGATTGAGCACCTTGCACGAACTCCCCTCGTCGGCATCGCACCATCGCCCGTCGATCAGGCATTGCTGACGCAGCAGATCGGGGTCGGACAACGCAAGCGTGGTCGGGGTGTTCATGGCAGTACCTCCGTCGCGGGAATCTCCCGACAAGCTATCGCGGGCGAGCTTGCGCTTACAAAAGCCGTCGCCCGTGACAGGTCCTCGCGCCACGGCGCGCGTCAAAGGCGATCGCGCCGCAAGGCCTCGGGTGACTGGGGTGAGAGCAGGCCGATGGGAAGGTCGAACACGGTTTTCGCGCCGATCTGCCCCGCGCGGGCGAGCCGGTGCACGGCGCGGGCACAGGCCACCAGCACGCTGGCGGTGAATTCCGGGTTGGAATCGAGCTGGAGCTGGTACTCGATACGCTGCCGGATGCCTTCGCTGCTCTGGCCGCCGCGGATCACGGTACCGCCATGCGGCATTGCGGCATGGTCGCGCGTCAGCTCCTCGGCGCTGATGAAATGCACCCGGGTGCGGTAGGGCGCGAAGTAGTCGGGCATGGTGACGATGGCATCGCGCACGGCGTCCGGGTCGGCGCCGGCTTCCAGAACCACGAAACATTCGCGTTCGTGTTGTTGGTGCGGGTCGAGTGCGATGCGCTCGCCGGCGCGCACGCGCGCCATCGTCGCTTCCGACGGAATGGTGTATTGCACCCCGCCGGCCACGCCCGGCAAACGCCGGATCGCGTCGGAGTGTCCCTGGCTCAGGCCGCGCCCCCAGAAGGTATGGGTCTGGCCGTCGGGCAGTACTGCTTCGGACAGCACCCGCTGCAACGAAAACAGGCCGGGGTCCCAACCCGCCGCGATCAGCGCGGTGCGCTGGCCCGAGCGCGCGGCGGCATCGACCGCGGCGAAGTGCTCGGGAATGCGGGCGTGGGTGTCGAAGCTGTCCACCACGTGGTAGTGCGCGGCGTAATGCGGTGTCTGGCGGGGAAGATCGTTGCGCGAACCGCCGCACAACAGCAGCACGTCGATGTCCTCGCGTGCGGGCAGCAGGGCATCGGCATGGAAGACCGGCGTGGCGGGATCACGTGGCCGGATCGACGCCGGATCACGCCGGCTGAAGATGCCGGTCAGTGCCATGTCGGGATTCTTTTCGATGGCACGCTCGGCGCCTCGCCCCAGGTTGCCGTGACCCAGGATGCCGATACGGATGGGGGTATTCATGCGTGAAAGCCGGAAAACTCGGAGGCGATACGATAGCGCAGCAGGTTTCCGCGCTTCGTTTTCCTGAAAAAATGAATTAGGATTCATTCCATTGATGCCGCCTGACCGCTCACGGGGCCATGGCCTCGGGGCCCGTTGCGGCGGTATCGCCTACCGGAGAACAGCCCATGTCGCTGGCAGCATTCGATTTCGGCCTTGGTGAAACCATCGACGCGCTGCGCGACGCGGTGCGTGATTTTGCGCAGGCGCGCATCGCGCCACTGGCCGAGGAGACCGACCGCGGCAACGCCTTTCCCAATGCGCTGTGGCCGCAGCTCGGCGAGATGGGTCTGCTCGGCCTCACCGTCGAGGAGGAATACGGCGGCACCAACATGGGCTATCTCGCCCACGTGGTGGCGATGGAGGAAATCTCCCGCGCCTCGGCTTCGATCGGCCTGTCCTATGGCGCGCATTCCAACCTGTGCGTCAACCAGATCCGCAAGAACGGCAGCCACGCGCAGAAGCTCAGGTATCTGCCGAAGCTGGTATCCGGCGAGCACATCGGCGCACTCGCCATGAGCGAGCCGGGGGCGGGTTCCGATGTGGTCTCGATGCGGCTCAAGGCCGAGCGCCGTGGCGACGTCTACGTGCTCAACGGCAACAAGATGTGGATCACCAACGGCCCGGATGCCGATACGCTGGTGGTCTATGCCAAGACCGATGTCGCCGCCGGCTCCAAGGGCATCACCGCCTTCCTGGTGGAAAAGGGTTTCAAGGGCTTTTCCACTGCACAGAAGCTCGACAAGCTCGGCATGCGCGGTTCCAACACCTGCGAGCTGGTGTTCCGCGACTGCGAGGTGCCGGTCGAAAACATCCTGGGCGAGGAGAACAAGGGCGTGCGCGTGTTGATGTCCGGGCTGGACTACGAGCGCCTGGTACTCTCCGGCGGGCCGCTCGGGATCATGGCCGCCTGCCTGGATGTGGCCCTGCCGTATGCGCGCGAACGCAAGCAGTTCGGCCGGTCGATCGGGGACTTCCAGCTGATGCAGGGCAAGCTTGCCGACATGTACGTGGGCTTCAACGCCTGCCGTGCTTACGTCTATGCGGTGGCAAAAGCCTGTGATCGCGGCCAGACGACGCGCAAGGACGCCGCAGGTGCGATCCTCTACGCCGCCGAGAAGGCCACCTGGATGGCCGGCCAGACGATCCAGATCCTCGGCGGCAACGGTTACATCAACGACTACCCGGCCGCGCGCCTGTGGCGCGATGCCAAGCTCTATGAAATCGGCGCCGGCACCAGCGAAATCCGCCGCATGCTGATCGGCCGCGAACTGGCCCAGGAGGGTGCGCGATGACGGTGTTGAAGTCCACGCTGAACGCGGGCAGCGAGTCGTTTCGCGCCAATGCCGAAGCCATGCGTGCGCAACTCGACCAGGTGCAGCAGCGCTTTGCGCAGATCGTGCGGGGTGGTAGCGAGAGTTCCCGTCAGAAGCATCTGGCGCGCGGCAAGCTGATGGTGCGCGACCGCATCGATGCGCTGCTCGATCCGGGTTCGCCCTTTCTCGAAATCGCGCCGTTTGCCGCCACCGGCATGTACGAGGACGCCGTGCCCTGCGCCGGCATGGTGGCCGGGATCGGGCGCATCGAAGGGGTGGAATGCGTGATCGTGGCCAACGATGCCACGGTCAAGGGCGGCACCTACTACCCGATCACGGTGAAAAAGCACCTGCGCGCGCAGGAGATCGCCCGCGAGAACCGCCTGCCTTGCGTGTACCTGGTCGATTCGGGCGGTGCCTTCCTGCCGATGCAGGACGAGGTCTTTCCCGACAAGGAGCACTTCGGCCGTATCTTCTACAACCAAGCCACGCTGTCGGCCCAGGGCATCCCGCAGATCGCCTGCGTGATGGGCTCGTGCACGGCGGGCGGCGCCTATGTGCCGGCGATGAGCGATGAGACCGTCATCGTCAAGGAGCAGGGCACGATCTTCCTCGGCGGCCCGCCGCTGGTGAAGGCCGCCACCGGCGAGGAAGTCAGCGCGGAAGACCTGGGCGGTGCCGATGTGCACACCCGCATCTCGGGCGTGGCCGACCACTTAGCCCAGGACGACCGTCACGCACTGGCCCAAGTGCGTCGCATCATTGCCAATCTCAACTGGGAAAAGCGCGGGCGTCTGACGCTGCGCGAACCCGAGGCACCGTTGTATCCGGTCGAAGAACTCTACGGGGTGATCCCGGCCGACACCCGCAAGCCCTTCGACGTGCGCGAGGTGATCGCGCGCCTCGTCGATGGCTCGCGCTTTGACGAGTTCAAGGCCCGCTACGGCACCACGCTCGTCACGGGCTTCGCCCATATTCATGGCCACCCGGTCGGGATCGTGGCCAACAACGGCATCCTGTTTTCCGAATCCGCGCTCAAGGGCACCCACTTCATCGAGCTGTGCGCAAAGCGTGGCATCCCGCTGGTATTTTTGCAGAACATCACCGGCTTCATGGTGGGCCGCAAGTACGAGAACGGCGGCATTGCGCGCGATGGCGCGAAGATGGTGATGGCCGTGGCTTGCGCGAAGGTGCCCAAGTTCACCGTGGTGATCGGCGGCAGCTTCGGTGCCGGCAACTACGGCATGTGCGGGCGCGCCTATTCGCCGCGCTTTTTGTGGATGTGGCCCAACGCGCGCATCGGCGTGATGGGCGGCGAGCAGGCGGCCAGTGTGCTGGCCCAGGTGCGCCGTGACGGCATCGAAGCCAAGGGTGGTACCTGGCCGAAGGCCGAGGAGGACGCTTTCAAGGCGCCGATCCGGGAGAACTTCGAGCACCAGAGCCATCCCTTCTACGCCAGCGCCAGGCTCTGGGACGACGGCATCATCGACCCGGCCAAAACCCGCGAAACCCTGGCGCTGGCGCTTTCCGCCGCGCTCAACGCGCCGATTGAAGCCAGCGAATTCGGCATTTTCAGGATGTGATGCGATGACCAGCGAACTTGTCCAGATCGAACGCGACCACGGCATCGCGACGCTGTGGCTCAACCGCCCGGAAAAGCACAATGCATTCGATGAGCACCTGATCGCCGCGATCACCGGTGCCCTGCGCGCATTGGCCGGGGACTCCGCGGTGCGGGTGGTGGTGCTGGCCGGGCGTGGCAGGAGTTTTTCCGCAGGCGGCGACCTCGACTGGATGCGTCGCGCGGCCGGTTTCAGCCACCAGCAGAACCTTGCCGATGCCGGACTACTGGCCGAAATGCTGCGCACCCTGGCCGAATTTCCCAAACCCACCATCGCGCGGGTACAGGGCGCGGCGCTGGGCGGTGGAGTGGGGCTGGTCTGCGCCTGCGATATCGCGGTGGCGTCGGATCGGGCCTTTTTTGCCACCACCGAGGTGCGTGTCGGCCTGATCCCGGCCACCATCGGCCCTTATGTGTTGCGCGCCATCGGCGCGCGCCAGGCCCAGCGCTGGTTCCTCACCGCCGAGCGCATCGGTGCCGAGCGCGCGCGCGAGATCGGCCTGGTGCATGAGGTGGTGGGCGATGCCGCGCTCGATGGCAAGGTGGCCGAACTGTGCGCGGCGCTGCTTGCCTGCGGCCCGGTGGCCCAGGCCACCGCAAAACGCTTCATCGCCGAGGTCGCCAACCGCCCCATCGATGCCGAGTTGATTGCCGACAGTGCCCGCGCCATCGCCGATATCCGCGCCACCGACGAGGCCCGCGAGGGATTGACCGCGTTCCTGGAGAAGCGGACGGCGGCGTGGCTGGGGATGGGCTGATGGTCGTCCTGGTTGCAAGCATCGCGCGGGACATGTGCGGCGCGGTGTCCGGATCAATCGGTGCCCTGGGCCGAAAGCAGAATCACCCCTGGATACCGAGCAAACTTGCGGTCGAAGGTTGCCAGGCGCACGCCCGCGCGTGCCGATTCAGTCGCGATCAGGGCATCGGCAAAATCAAACCCCTGCTCGAACGCAGTCAGTGCGGCGCTGAAGGCGTCGGGTGCCTGAAACTCGATGGCTGCGTGCGCATCCAGTTGCCGCAACGTCTGGATGACCACCTCCTGGGGGTAGCGCATGACACGCGTCAGCAGCCAGACCAGCTCCACTTGAACGATCTGCGTGACGTGGACGCGACCTTCCCGCGCCAGCAATTGACGCGCCGCCCTGCATTGATCCGGTGCGCCGGGATCATCCACCAGCGCGCGGATCAATACGTTGGTATCAACCGCCCACACTGCGCTGGAACCTATCAGCCACTGCGTCCACGATGGCCTCGTCCATTTCTTTCAGGGAGATCGGTCGAGGTGATTTCAACAGGCCGAACAGCGATGAGATGTCCGCGTCCACTTTTTCCAGCACCACCATCCCATCGCGCTCGACGAAACGTACCGGCGTCCCCGGCTTGATACCGAGCTTGCGCCGGATTGCGACGGGAATCGTGACTTGGCCCTTGGCGGATGCGGTTTGGATGTTCATGTTGTACCTCAGTGAAAAGGTAAAACCCATGACAAGAAGGTACAAGCTTTTCTCACGCAGCGAAAATCCGGCACCGCATCCCCGATCAATGATGGGGTCACCTTGTTTTGGAGTTGCCCGATGAGTGCCCCCCCCTTTCACACCTTGCTGATTGCCAATCGCGGCGAGATCGCCTGTCGGGTGATCGCCACCTGCCGCCGCATGGGCATCCGCACGGTGGCGGTGTACTCCGAGGCCGATGCGAACGCGCGCCATGTGCGTCTGGCCGATGTGGCCGTGCCGATTGGCGCGGCGCCGGCGCGCGAGAGCTATCTGGTGGTCGAGCGGATCCTGGACGCGGCGAGGCGGACGGGTGCCCAGGCCATCCATCCGGGCTACGGCTTCCTTTCGGAGAACGCGGAGTTCGCGCGGGCCTGTGAACAGGCCGGCATCGTGTTCATCGGCCCGCCCGCTTCCGCCATCGAGGCGATGGGCGACAAGAGCGCCTCCAAGCGCCTGATGACCACGGCCGGGGTGCCGGTGACGCCTGGTTACAGTGGTGAGCGCCAGGAGCCGGAGTTCCTGCATGCCCAGGCCGATGCCATCGGCTATCCGGTGTTGATCAAGGCCAGCGCCGGTGGCGGTGGCAAGGGCATGCGACGGGTGGATCGCGGTGAGGATTTCCGCGAGGCACTGGCCTCCTGCCAGCGCGAGGCGGCCGCCAGTTTCGGCAACGACCACGTGCTGGTGGAAAAGTACGTGCTGCGCCCGCGTCATATCGAGATCCAGGTTTTCGGCGACGCGCACGGCAAGGTGATCCACCTCAACGAGCGCGATTGCTCGGTGCAGCGACGCCATCAGAAAGTACTGGAAGAATCCCCGGCGCCGGGCATGAGCGCCGAGCGCCGCGCTGCGATGGGCAAGGCCGCCACCGATGCCGCACGCGCGGTGGGCTATGTCGGTGCGGGCACGGTCGAATTCATCGCCACCCAGGATGGCGAGTTCTTCTTCATGGAAATGAACACGCGCCTGCAGGTCGAGCACCCGGTCACTGAAATGGTCACCGGCCTCGACCTGGTGGAATGGCAACTGCGGGTGGCTGCTGGAGAACCTCTGCCGCTGAGCCAGGACGAGGTACCGTTGATCGGCCATGCCATCGAGGCACGCATCTATGCGGAAGACCCGGAGCGCGGTTTCCTGCCGTCCATCGGCACCGCCCGCGTATTCGACTTGCCGGTCGGCGAGGGCGTGCGCGTGGATACCGGAATCGAGGCCGGTGATTCGGTCACCCCGTTCTATGATCCGATGCTGGCCAAGCTGATCGTGCACGGCGAAGATCGGAGCGAAGCCCTGGCACGGATGCGCAAGGCCCTGGCGCAAACCGCCGTGGTGGGTCTGAACACCAATGCGGCGTTCCTCCAGCGGCTGGTGGCCGAAGATGGCGACTTCGCCCGCGCCGAGCTCGACACCGGCCTGATCGAACGTGGGCAGGAGGCGCTGCTGGCTCCGGCGCCGCCAGCCAGCGCGCGTCAGGTGGCCATTCTCAGTGCAGCACTGCTGGCAAGCGAGCGTGCTGCCGTGTCGGACGGCTCGAACTCACCATGGAGTGCGCGCTCCGGTTGGCGTCTGGCGGATGCCGCACCGCGCGTGTTGCGCTGGCAAGGCAAGGCCGGCCTGCGTGAAGCCGTGGTTGAGCGCGAAGCCGATGCCTGGCGCGTTCGTGTCGAGGGCGAGGCGTTCCACATCAGTGGTGACATTGATGCCGCGCGGCTGGTGCTGCGCGTCGACGGTGTCCGGGTCGATGCGATCGTGCACTGTGTCGCGGATGTCTGGTACCTGTTCGATGGTGGTCCGGTATGCGCATTGCGCCAGGAGGACCCGATGGCGCAGGCCAGTGCCGATGCCGGCCACGACGCGGGGCTGGATGCGCCGATGCCAGGTCGCGTGATCGCCCTGCTCGCCACGCCGGGGCGCGTGAAAGCCGGAGCGCCGTTGCTGGTGATGGAGGCCATGAAGATGGAACACACCATCACCGCCCCGGCTGCGGGCACCCTTGAGGCCTTTCTGGTGGCGGTCGGCGATCAGGTGGAGGAAGGTGCGGAACTGGTGGAGTTCACTGCGGGAGGAGACGAGACATGAGTACCGGTGATTTTGTCCGCATCATCGAAGTCGGCCCGCGTGACGGCCTGCAGAACGAGGCCGCGCTGGTGCCGGCGGCCACCAAGATCGCGTTGATTGATCGCCTGTCGGCCTGTGGCTTTTCCGTGGTGGAAGCCACCAGCTTTGTCAGCCCGAAATGGATTCCGCAGCTGGCCGATGCCGCCGAGGTGCTGGCCGGCATCACGCCGCGCGACGGCGTGCTTTACCCGGTGCTGGTGCCCAACGAAAAGGGACTGGATCGCGCGCTGGCTTCCGGCGTGCGCGAGATCGCTGTGTTCACCGCGGCATCCGACGCGTTCAACCTCAAGAACATCAACTGCGATATCGATGAATCCCTGCGTCGCATCGCCCCGGTGGTGGAGCGCGCGCGCGCCGAAGGTCTCTGGGTGCGCGGCTATGTCTCCACCGTGCTGGGTTGCCCGTACCAGGGCCAGGTGCTGGTGAACGATGTGGTGCATGTCGCCAAGGCGCTGCATGACATGGGATGCGCGGAAATCTCGCTGGGCGACACCATCGGCGTCGGCACGCCGCACAAGGCGCGCGCCATGCTGGAGGCTTGCGCGGCGGAGGTCCCGATGACCCAGCTCGCGGTGCATTTCCATGACACCTACGGGCAGGCTTTGGCCAATGTCCTGGCCTGCCTGGAAGCCGGTGTGCGCGTGGTCGATGCCTCGGCTGCGGGCCTGGGCGGCTGTCCGTATGCGCAGGGCGCCAGCGGCAATCTCGCCAGTGAAGACCTGGTCTACCTGCTGCATGGCCTGGGCATGAAGACCGGCGTGGATCTCGACGCCCTGTGCGACACCGCGCGCTGGATCAACGTCGAACTGGGGCGCGAGCCGGCCAGCAAGCTGGCGAGGATCGAAAACGCGCGCCGCTTCAAGGGTTGACCACTGTCGGCCCGGATCTGCGCCGGCGGCAATGAGCCGGTTTCACGCTGTCTTGCGCCTTCCTGATCACGGCGTTTGCTGTCATCAGGAGGGATCATGAATGCGAAGAGGTGCAACCGGGCTGAGCTGGTACGCGTGTTTGCCGGGCTGCTGGGAGGGTTCGCGGTGTTGTGCGCGACGGGCGCGGCCACGGCACAGGATGCTCCTGACCTGAAGCCCGTCGATGCGCGCGTGCTGATGCTGCCCGCAGATCGCACGGTGGCCTTTGACGGGTTCATCGTGCACTACCGTGATGACGCCTCGGTGCTGGATTCGACCAGTGCGCAGGCGCTCGCGGTGAAGGCGCGGATGGCACAGGATCTGGCGCGTTCGACACGCGGTGGTGCGTATTCGATCCGGATCGGGCGCCGCACCGGAACCGGTGGCCATGTGCTCACGTCCGATCGCGCGCTGGATGCGCAGGCTGCCAACGCCTTCATGCAGGCCATGGCCGGAAATCCCGCGCTGGAAAGCATCGAGCCCAACCTGAGAATGTACGCGGCGGCGCTGCCCAACGATCCGTTGCTGAGCTACCAGTGGAGCCTGTGGGATCCGGTTGGCGGCATCAATGCCGAGTCCGCCTGGGACGCCGGCGCCAGTGGCAACAACATCGTGATCGCGGTGATCGACAGCGGCCGAACCGCACACCCCGACCTGGATGCCAAGACCCTGCCCGGCTACGACATGATCAGCGACGCCGCCAACGCCCGCGATGGCAATGGCCGGGACAACAACCCTTCCGATCAAGGCGACTGGAACATGGCAGGCGAATGCGGTCCGGGTGCGCCGGCGCGTTCGTCCAGCTGGCATGGCACCCATGTGGCAGGAACCGCGGCGGCCATCACCAACAATGGCGTTGGCGTAGCCGGTGTGGCTTATGGCGCCCTGATCCAGCACGTACGGGTGCTGGGAACCTGCGGCGGCACGCTTGCCGATATCGCTGACGGCATCGTATGGGCGAGCGGTGGCGCGGTGCCTGGCGTGCCCGCCAATCCGACGCCGGCACGTGTGCTCAATCTGAGTCTGGGGGGCATCAGTGCCTGCCCTGCGACCTACCAGAACGCCATCAACGGGGCGCGCTCACGCGGGTCGGTACTGTTGGTGGCCGCCGGCAACGACAGCGTGCCGGCAAGCGAGGCAACACCCGCCAATTGTGCTGGCGTGGTGACGGTCGCGGCCAACGATCCGGCCGGAATGCGGGCGCCGTACTCCAACTACGGGCTGGTGGTGGATGTCACCGCGCCGGGTGGCGACTCCAGCGTGAACCCGAACAACGGCATCCTGTCCACGTTCAATGCCGGCCAGACCACGCCCGGCGCCCCGAGCTATGAAATGAGCCAGGGAACCTCCATGGCGACGCCGCACGTGGCCGGTATTGCTGCCTTGGTGATTTCGAGGAATCCATCGCTCACACCCGACCAGGTTGCTGCCATCTTGCGCAATACCGCGAGGCCTTTCCCGAGTTATTGCAGTGGCGGATGCGGCACCGGCATCGTCGATGCCGGTGCCGCGGTGTCCGCGGCCAGCGGTGCGGCCATCACCGTCTACCCCCTGAGCGTGCTGCCGGTCGGCAATGGTGCGGGCAATATCACGAGCATACCGGCGGGCATCAACTGTGGAACCAACGGAGTCAACTGTTCGCGGCGCTTCAACGCCAACGCCAGCGTGACGCTCACCGCCAGCCCGGCGCCCGGTTATGCCTTTGCCGGCTGGGTCGGTGCCTGCAGCGGCAGCGCGCCCACCTGCACCGTGCCGATGAATCAGGGGCGGGCGGCTTATGCGCTGTTCGACTATCCCTTGCTGGTGATGCAAAACGGTGTGCCGATCACCGGGCTGGCTTCACCCGATGGTGCGCCGCGTTACTTTCAGATCGCGATACCCGCTGGCGCGACGAATCTGGAGATCCGCATCAGCGGGGGCAGCGGCGATGCGGATCTGCATGTCCGGCGTGGCGCATTGCCCGATCCACAGACCTGGGACTGTCGGCCGTGGCTCTACGGCAACAACGAAACCTGCAGCTTCTCCAATCCCTCGGCTGGCACCTGGTATGTGATGTTGACCGGCGATCCGGATTTCAGTGGCGTCACGCTAAGGGGAAGTTACAGCCTGCCGCCAGCCAATCCTCTGGGGTTGTTTTGCGATGGCATGGAAGCCGCGCCGACGGTCTGTCGCTGATCTTCGGGGGTTGATGTGGCCGCCAAGTGTTCGCGCACCTGCTGCGCGAAGGCCTGCAGGCCGCCGAACAGCTCGGGGAAACCGGCGGTCAGCTCGTCGCGCTGGTTTTCCAGATCGGGCAGGCAGGCGCGCAGCAGCTCGCCGCCTTGCGAAAGGCGTCGGCTGATGCCATCGAGTGCGCGCGCCACGTTTTCCCGGTGCGCGTAGCTGCCCAGCCAATCGTGCCGTGCCATCCGTTGCGCCACCGCTTGGGCGGGCGCGGGCATTTGCGCCGCATGACGTTCGAGTACGGCATAGGCGCGACGGGTGAAGGTTTCCAGCGGTTGATGCGCCCAGGTCTCGAAATCGCTGGCCAGTACGTGGTCGTGGAACACGTCGAGCGCGATGCTGGCGAAGCGCCGACGCTCCGGTGCGAATCGTTGCTTGGCGGCGATCA
>CAZTXX010000030.1:15992-17537 GCA_964617405.1 uncultured Aquimonas sp.
GGTCAGGCTCCAGCGCAGGTGGATGGCGGTGCGGCGACGCTCGTGCGCGGCCTCGTGGTCGGAAGCGCGCTCCAGCGTGACCACCTGTGCCTGTGCAAGTGCGGAAGTATCCGCCTGCTGCGGTGTGGCGGGCTTGCCGGTGAGCGCCAGCGCGATCAGCGCGATGGCGGGGACCGCGAGGCGAAGGCCGAGGCTGGAAGGGGTGCGGTTCATGGCGGGAGTCCTCTTGGTGTCTGGCGTGGTGTTTTTAGCAAGATCGATGCCAGTCTTGAAAGTTCAGTTCAATCAATGCGTTGTGTTTTGTTTCAAAGAACCGGACGTCCGCGGGGCGGTGGCGGCGGACGGTCACTCCGTCGTGCATCGATGTACTGATCCAGTTGTGACAACCATTGACGGCATCGGGTTCCGCATGTGACGTCTGGCATCCGGGCGCCGTAGCCATCAAACTTGGGGTCTGGCTGAATGAGGGAAGGACATGAGCCTGAAAGAAGCACGCGTTCCCGATATCGGGGACCACACGGACGTTCCGGTGATCGAAATCCTGGTGTCGCCTGGCGACACCGTGACGCGCGATCAGGGACTGGTGACGCTGGAATCGGCCAAGGCCACGATGGAAGTCCCTGCGCCGTTTGCCGGCGTGGTGAAGGAAATCAAGGTCAAGCTGGGTGACAACGTGTCGGAAGGCACGGTGGTGGCGGTGATCGATGCGGCCGGCGCTTCCGATGCCGCGGTTCCGCCGGCCGAGGCGGCAAAGCCCGAGCCCGCCCCGGCGCCCGCTGCCCCGGCAATTCCCGCACCTGCTCCGGCCGCCGCGCCTGCACCGCAGGCCGCCGCGGAAAACACGGTGCAGCGCACCCCGCCCGTCACCTTCGATGCCGACGCGGTGCTGCCTTCCAAGGTGCCGTACGCCACTCCCGCGGTGCGCTTGTTCGCGCGGGAACTTGGTGTTGATCTTTCCCAGGTGCAGGGTACGGGGCGTGATGGCCGCATCCTGCGCCAGGACGTACAGGGTTTCGTGAAGGCTGCGATGAGCGGCGGCATGGTCGCCGGTGCCGGTGCTCCTGCTGGCGGTGGACTCAACCTCCTGCCGTGGCCGAAAGTGGATTTTGCGAAGTTCGGCGAGGTGGAGATCGAGCCGCTGTCGCGCATCAAGAAGATTTCCGGCGCCAACCTCGCGCGCAACTGGGCGATGATCCCGCACGTCACCCAGTTCGAGCAGGCCGACATCACCGAGATGGAGGCCTTCCGCAAGAAGCTCGGTGAAGAGAACAAGGAGCTGCGCATCACCCCGCTGGTGTTCCAGATCAAGGCGGTGGTCGCCGCGCTCAAGCAGTTCCCGCAGTTCAATGCCTCGCTCGATGGTGACAACCTCGTGCTGAAGAGGTACTTCCACATCGGCATCGCGGTGGATACGCCCAATGGCCTGGTGGTGCCGGTGATCCGTGACTGCGACCAGAAGGGCTTCCTGCAACTGGCCGCCGAACTGGGCGCGATCAGCAAGAAGGCGCGCGATGGGAAGCTCGGGCCGGCGGACATGAGCGGCGG
>CAZTXX010000031.1:0-17260 GCA_964617405.1 uncultured Aquimonas sp.
GAGTGGTCGGGCGAGTCGGGCGCGTCGAACTTGCCGAGGAATTCGTCGAACAGCTTGTGCGGCGGCTTGCCGAGGGTGTTGACCAGCACGTTGAGGCGGCCGCG
The DNA here is from genome assembly GCA_964617405.1 of uncultured Aquimonas sp. Classification (GTDB taxonomy): domain Bacteria; phylum Pseudomonadota; class Gammaproteobacteria; order Xanthomonadales; family Xanthomonadaceae; genus Denitratimonas. The sequence continues at coordinate 105 of CAZTXX010000031.1, forward strand.
GTGGGCCATGCCGATCACCATTTCCTTCATGCCGGCCGTGCCGGCGCGCTCGATCACGTGGTCGAGCAGCGGGATCAGGCTGTCGCCGCCTTCCAGCGAGAAGCGCTTCTGGCCGACGTACTTGGTGTGCAGGTAGCGCTCCAGGCCCTCGGCGGCGGTGAGGCGCTCGAGGATGCGCTTCTTCTGCGTGGCGCTGAAGCCGAACTTGCCGGCCGCATTCTCCATGCGCTTGTAGATCCAGTTGCGCTGGGTGGCATCGGAGATGTGCATGAACTCCGCGCCGATCGTGCTGCTGTAGGTCGCGCGCAGCGCGGACAACAGGGTGCGCAGGGGCATGCGCTCGGCGCCGAAGAACGCGCCGGTGGTGAACTCGACATCGAGGTCGGACTGCGCAAGGCCGTGGAAGGGCAGGTCGAGATCGGGCGCACCCGGCTGCGGCATCATGCCGAGCGGATCAAGTGAGGCACCGAGGTGGCCGCGCGACCGATACGCGGTGACCAGCTTGCGCACGCCGCCCTGGCTTTCCGAGTAGGCGTCGCTGATGACCGAGCTGGGGCCCAGCTTCGGTGCGATCTCGGCGGCCAGCGCAATGCGCGCCAGTGCCGCGGAGCGCGGCATGTCACCGGCCTCGCGGCCCTTGAACGTATCGAAATAAGTGCGCCACTCGGGTGAAACCGAAGCGGGATCGTCGAGCCAGGCCTCGTAGAGACCTTCGACATAATCGGCGTTGCCGCCGGCCAATTGGGACGACTGCTGGAGTTCTTTGATCAGGCTGCTCACGATGGCCTTGCCGGGGCCGGCAACGCCGGCGCTGCTGAAAGGAGGAGGACGGGAAAGGCGCCGCCGGTGAAACGTCGGCTGGCAGCAGGAGATTATAGCCGCAGCCCCCGGGATTCAGGCATTCGACTGAAGGTGTAGTTCAGATTCGTTCGCGCTCATGGGAAAAATGGCGGGCTGGTGGCGACAGGTTCGCGGAAAACGCCCTGCGCACGGCCGGCGCCGAACGGAAAAAGACCCCGATCGGTGCGTCGCGCCGTCGGGGCCTTGGGAGAAATTTCCCCGGGATGAAACGCTGGACTCAGGGGCGCTGCCGGCCACCAACCCGGGCCGATTGCAGTTCTTCAGTCAGGCCGAGCCGTGTGGTGGTGTTGAAGCCATAGGCCGAGGTGGTGCTGGTTCCCTGCATCTGCTGCTTGATCCGGCCGACGTCCTCGTGAGTCCAGTTGTGGCCCGACCACAGCGAATTGATGCCGACCCCGGCGATCGTGCTGCGCTGGTCGATGGTGATCTCGAACTTGCAGGCGTTGAAGGTGCCGGCGGGCACCGTGACCTGCTCGCGTCCCAGCAAGCGGTAGCTGGTCTTGATTTCGGTACGCCCGCCGCCGCCACTGCTGGTGGAGTTGACCCCGTAGTCGATGTTGACGGTGTCGCCGGGGGTGAAGCGGCGTGGTGCGACGACCTTTGTCGGATCGTTGCGGCTGGTGGATACCACCTGACCGTTCGCCGGGTCGAGGGCCTCGGCACCGAACGAAAGCTGGGTCTCGCCCTCGCCGTTGCCCACGTAGTTGCGCGCATAGACGCCGCTGCCGCCACTGGTGGGCCCGTCGGATGTTTCCACCAGCGCGTCGTGTCCGTTGAAACTTGCCGTCCCGGTGATGGTGTCGACGCGTGGTCCGGTGGCCTCGGTGGTGTCATCGGAAGTGCTGGTGCCCCGATAGGTCCGCGTATCGCCGATCCGGTATTCCGGCCAGCACAGCTCGCCATCGGTCGGCACATCCACGTCGCTGCCGGGGTAGTCCTCGACCGCGCAGAGGTTGGTGGTGTCGCCGACCTGGAGACGCTGGATGGCGTGGTGCCCCTGCTTGTCGCCGACCGTCCATTCGAACCGCGCGTGTTCACCGTCGGTGAAACGCAACATGGCCTCGCCGATCACGCTGCCGCCCGGCTGTGCGGACATGTCGCCACCCGATTTGTAGGGTCGGCCGCCATCGTTCTGGCGATGGATCGCACCGCGGTAGCTGCCATCGGTCTGGCGCGCGAGACCGAGGGTCATGTAGCTGGCACGACCACCGGTTTCGTAGGTGTACCACTGGGCGTAGAGGTTTTCGTCCAGGTGCATGATGTTCATGCCCCAGCCGCTGGTGGACGGCTCCCACCACATGTCCGAGTAATTGGTGGCATTGGCACGTTGTGTGCCGCCGGCGCGGCAGACCACGTCCTTGCCGTTGAAGTCGAAACGCGTGACCTCACGGGTGGAGGTATGGCCATCGAGGGTATGGGTGAACAGCATCCTGCGAGGATCCGCGTCGAATTCCAGCTTGACCTGGCCGACCGGTGTGCCCGCCTGGCTGGCCGGGCCCTGGCCGATCTGGGCGAAGGGTGTTCCGCTGAAGAGGTACAGCTCACCCTCGTAGCTGCCGTCCTGCGATGGCGTGGTCAGGCCCATGAACCAGGTGGGCTTGCCGGCTTCGTCGTAGCTCACCCAGTAGGGGCCCAGCAGGTTGCCCTGATCGAAGGTATACAGGCCCCAGCCACTGTCGGCCGGGTCCCACCAGTAGGCGCTGTGGGTTTCATCGCCGGCTTCGGCGTGCAGGCCGGAGGCGAGGCTCAGGGTGAGGGCGGCGGCCAACAGGCCTCGAACAGGGCGGAACATCATCGGGATCTCCGTGGGTGACGAAGGCCCCATGGTGGTGCGCCCGCAGTGCTTGCACAGCCCCCCGTTTGTGGGGTGGGAAGCAGGGGCGATCCGTGCTTCCCCGGCGTGTTTATCCGCCCGTCTGACGCATCAGGCGCCAGGCCAGCACGGCGTGTACCGGCGCCAGCAGAACGATGAAATCACCGTTGTTCTGGATTCGAAAGGGAAGGAATCGGAAAAAAAGCACCAGCGCGGCGCAACCCAACACCAGCAGTCCGATGGATCGCAATGCGCTGCCCGACGTGGTGCCTTTGGCAAGGGCAGGCAGTGCGGCCAGCAAAACCAGGCACAGCGGATTGAGCAGCAGGGCGTTCTCGTTGCCCCATGCGGCGCGGTGATCGGTGCCGGCCCAGAGTGCCAGCAATACCAGACCGCCCAGGCCGCAGGCCAGCCAGAAGATTCCGGCCAGCGCGCTGCCCGCAAACCGCTGGCGACGACTGGCGGCCGGACGCAGCAAGAAGACCAGGGCCAGTGCCAGAATGCCGCCGGTCAGGGCCATCGTGAGGCGCTGGGTTGGTGCCGCCGGGCGTTCCAGATGCAGGCGATCGGGCAACAGGGCCATCTTCTCGGCAACCAGTGGCCTGCCATCGCTGCCGCTTGCGCGATCCAGGGCGTCGGCAAGACGCATCGGTACGAAGGCCTCGTCCCAGATCGACAATGGCCGGTCGGCCCGTGGTCCGAGCCCGACATGCATGCCAAGGCGCATCGGCAACAGATCCGCACCCAGGCGCAGTGCTTCGGCGCGCCAAGTCAGCCCGTGCGAGCGACCCGAGAGTTGGCGCGCGAGATCGCCATCGAGCGCGCGGTCGATCACGTCCCGCACCCGGGTGGAACAATTGTCGGTGAAGTAGTCGTAGCGGTATTCGGCATTTTCCGGGAGCGCGTTCCACGCCAGGAAGTCGCGTACCGAAGCGGCCTGTTCCGGCGTCAGATCGAGCCACTGAAGCGTGGCGCCGCGGCCCTCATCCGCATAGCTTCCAAGGTCGTCTTCCAGCGTCATCGCCACCAGCCGATACCGCATGTCGCCGCGCAGGAAGTTGCGGAGGAAACCGGGCTGGTCGAAGTCGAAATAGCCGTAGTTGTAGGAAATGCGCAAACCGCGCGCGGGGTCGTCCACCACGATGGCGTTGTGGCCGAAGCGTGCCCAGTACTCCTCGCCCGGAGTCATTGTCACCACGCCGATGCGTGGCGCGGCATGGCCGGCCTGCTCCTGCGCCGCAACCGGCCCGATCGAGGCGAAGAGCGCCAGCAGTGCGCACCCGACCAGGAACAGGGCCGCGCGGCTCATCCAGGAGCCGGGAGGGCTGTGCCTGTACCCGTGTGCCACGGTCCTTTGCCTCCGGTCAGCGTGCGGCCGACGCGTCGGCGTGCACGTTCATGTGCAACACCTGCACGCGGCGCGCATCGGCACGCGCGATGCGGAAGTCGAAACGGTCGATGCTGATCTCCTCGCCGGTTTCCGGCAGGTGCCCGATGGCTGCCGCCAGCATGCCGCCCAGAGTGTCGTATTCGCTGTCGTCGAAATTGGCACCGAAGCGCTTGTTGAACTCGGCGATCGGGGTCAGCGCGTCCACCACGTAGCGCCCATCGGCCTGGGCCTGGATGAAGCCTTCCTCGGGCGCGTCGTCGTATTCGTCGTCGATCTCGCCGACGATCTGCTCCAGCACGTCCTCGATCGTCACCAGCCCGGCGACACCGCCGTATTCGTCCACCACGATCGCCATGTGGTTGCGCGACAGGCGGAACTCCTTGAGCAGCACGTTGAGGCGCTTGGACTCGGGGATCAGCACCGCCGGGCGCAGCAGCTCACGCAAGGTTTCCGGCTGCCGGCCTTCGACCACGGCGCGCAGCAGATCCTTGGCCAGAAGGATGCCCAACACCTCGTCGCGATCCTCGCCGTGTACCGGGAAACGCGAGTGGCCGGATTCGACCGCGATCTTCACCACGTCGAGGTAAGGCGATTCCACATCGATCGACACCATCTGCGCGCGCGGCACCATCACCTCGCCAACGCTCTGCTGGGTCACGGTGATCGCACCCTCCATCATCGCCAGCGTGTCGACGGAAAGCAGGCCGTTGGCCTGGGCGGTACGCAGTTCCTCGATCAACTCTTCACGGTTGCGCGGCTCGCTCGAAAGCGCCTGGCCAAGACGTTCAAGCCAGGATTTCGACGGCGAGCCGCTACTACTGGGTTCCTCGGGCATTTTGTGCGCGGTAAAGACCGTCAGCTCTGGGGAGAGGGAGTTTAGCCCAAATGACCGGCGGTCGGAGCGGGTGCCCTTGGGTGCTGCGCCTGCTCGGGTCGGTCGAACGCGCCGTTTCCCTCAGTCGGCTGCGAGGTCGGACTCGTCGGTGACCTCGAAAGTGATGGGTATCCGAATTTCTTCGCGGATCGCCACGCCATCGCGCATGGCCGGTTCGAACTGCCACTGCGCGACCGCTTGCAGCGATGCGGCGTCGAAGACGCCTGCAGGTTCGGAGCGCTCGATTCGTGCCCCCACCACGTGCCCGTGTTCATCGATGTCGGCCAGTACCGTCACCGTGCCGCTGATGCCGTCGCGAATCGCTTCGATCGGGTAGCGCGGCGGATGGTTTTGGCGACTGGACTGTATTTCCTTCACGGGCTGATATGAGGCGTTGCGACCTTGGGCAACCGATACCGCAGTGGCAAGACTGATCGTGGTGAGTGCGAGTACGACGAGGCCGACACAGCGGCGTGGAAATGAGGGTTGCGCGAAGCGAAGCATGAGGATTCTCTCCTTGAGTGGGTGGCCGAAGCCGAAATGGCAGCCCAGCAACGCGGGGGGATCCACCAACTGGGCCTGCAGCAAGGTTTCGCCATAGCGACGACGATCTTGAGGGCGACTTGTCAACACAGCTGCATCACAAGCCAGCTCTTGATCTTGGCGAAGACAGGCGGCACCGAAGTGGGACAAGGGGTTGAACCAGAATACGCACCGGAACAGTGCGACCAGCACGTTGATCCACGGATCGCCACGTGCGATGTGGCAACGCTCGTGTGCCAGCATCAATGAGCGCTGCTCGGTGTCGAAGCGGAGCTCGAAATCGTTTGGAAGCACGATACGCGGACGCCACAAGCCGAGCGTTGCAGGCAACCCGGAATCGGCCGCGTTCGAGAAGTAGAACGAGTCGCGCAGTTGCAGCGTCCCCAGCCCGCGCAGGAAATCCCTATGCGCTCGTGTGGTGATGAACACGGCCAAGCCCACGCCCAGCAACCACAACACGAGTACCGCGTTCTGGAAGACACCATCGACTGAAGCAGACAGTTTGATGGCGGTGGCAGAAGCAACCTGCGAGGGTGCGCCCAGTGCCGGTACGATCCGCAGGACCTCTTCATGCAAGGTGTTCGAGGGCAGCAGCGAGGCCACGATCGCGGCTGGAACCAGGAGCCAGGTGGCATAGCCCACAGCAGCGCCGAAAAGGTGTCGCATCGGGCGACGAAGGGTGAGCGCCAGCACGATGCCGAGGCTGCTCGACAGCGTCAGAATCAGCAAGAGGCGCAGAGATTCACTCACGACCATCATCGATCTCCTTGAGCAGCTGTCGCAGTTCGACCACGTCTTGCGTACTCAGTTGGCGGTTCGCGCTGAAGTGCGCCACCAGCGGCGCCACGCGGCCCCCGAAAAGACGGTCAAGCAACCCCTCGCTTTCGTGTGACACCCAGTCCTCGCGTCGGATCGCCGGTGCGTACAGGTAGCGTCTGCCCTCCCGCTGGGCGGAAATTGCACCTTTGTTGAGCAGGCGGTTGAGGAGGGTTTTGATGGTGGCTTCCTGCCACTCCTGACGTCCCGCGAGCGCGGCGACCACCTCATCGGCACCCTGTGGGCTATGTGCCCAGAGCACCTCCATCACGATCGATTCGGCTTCACTGATTTGCATGTTTACACCTGTAATCACGAGTGAAGATTACAGACGTAAACGCCATTGTCAAGCAACTGTGCTGACGTTGCGCCAACTATTCGCGATACGGGTCGTCGATGCCCAGTTCGGCGAGGATCTGGCGCTCCAGCAACTCCATGGCCTCGGCTTCGCGGGGGTCCTCGTGGTCGAGTCCGAGCAGGTGCAGTACGCCGTGCACGGTCAGGTGGGCGTAGTGGTGGGCGAGGGCCTTGCCCTGTTCGCGGGCCTCCCGCGCCACCACGGGGGCGCACAGCACGATGTCGCCCAGGATCGGCAGTTCCACGCCGGGTGGAAGCTCGGCCGGAAAGCTCAGCACGTTGGTGGGGTAGTCCTTGCCGCGGTAGTGGCGGTTGAGCGCGCAGCCTTCGCGTTCGTCCACCAGGCGCAAGGCGAGATCGGCGCGGCGGATACGGCCCTGCAATGCGGCGGCGACCCAGCGCCGGAATGACACTGCGGCCGGCAGCCCGCGGCGCGGCAGGGCGTAGCTCACCCCCAGTTCCAGTTCCAGTGTTTCATCGGCAGGCAGGATCATGGGGTTTCCCGGCTCTCGTAGGCACGCACGATGCGGGCCACCAGCGGGTGGCGCACCACGTCGTGCGCGGTGAAGAAACTGAAGCTGATGCCTTCGACCGCGCGCAGCACCTCCACCGCATCGCGCAGGCCGGATTTCTGCCCGCGTGGCAGGTCGGTCTGGGTCAGGTCGCCGGTGATGACGGCGGTGGAGCCGAAGCCGATGCGGGTCAGGAACATCTTCATCTGCTCGATGGTGGTGTTCTGCGCCTCGTCCAGGATCACCCAGGCATCGTTGAGGGTGCGCCCGCGCATGTAGGCCAGTGGTGCCACTTCGATCACGTTGCGCTCCATCAATCGCGCGACCTTTTCCACGCCCAGCATTTCATAGAGTGCGTCGTAGAGCGGGCGCAGATAGGGATCGACCTTCTGGGTGAGGTCCCCTGGCAGGAAGCCGAGCTTCTCGCCGGCCTCCACCGCCGGGCGCACCAGGATCAGGCGCTGCACCCGCGACTGGTTGAGCGCCTCCACCGCACTGGCCACGGCAAGGAAGGTCTTGCCGGTGCCGGCCGGGCCGATGCCGAAATTGACGTCGTGGGTGGCGATGGCGTGGAGGTAACGCACCTGGTTCGCGCCGCGCCCGCGGATGGTGCCGCGCTTGACCTTGATGGCGACGTCCTGTGCGCCCTCGGCGGCGGCTTCGCTGGCGCTTTGCACCAGGCGCTCGGCGCCCGATTCCTGCAGGGCGAGGTGGATGTCCTCGGGTTGCAGCACGCTGTCGGCGGCTTGGGCATAGAGCGTGTTCAGGCTGCGCTCGGCCACGCGTACCGCGGCTTCGTCGCCGATGAGGCGGAACACGAAACCGCGATTGATGATCTCCACGCCGAGGCGCAGTTCGATCTGGCGCAGGTGCCGATCCATGGGACCGCACAGGCTGGCCAGGCGCTCGTTGTCTTCCGGGGTGAATGCGAAATCGTGCTGGATCGGGGTATTCATCGGCGGAAGCGTACCGCGCGCAGTCGGCTGCAGCCAGCGCGCCGGCTATGCCTTGCGCACCTTGCCGGTGGCGAGGAAGGCGACAAGCGATACCAGGGCCGCGAGGCTCAAATACAGCCCCACCGAGGCCAGACCGTGGCGCGAGGCAAGCCAGGTGGCGGCGTAGGGTGCCAACGAGGCCCCCAGGATGCCGGCCAGGTTGAAGGTGAGCGAGGCGCCGGTATAGCGCACCTGGGTGGGAAACAACTCGGCCAGCGCCGCGCCGAGCGGGCCGTAGGTGAAGCCCATCAGGGCCAGGCCGAGCGAGAGGAAGGCCACCGTGGAAAGTGTGCTGCCCGCAGCGAACAAGGGTGCAAAGGCAAGACCGAACAGCGCGATCGCGGCGCTCGCCAGCACCAGGGTGCGCTGCCGCCCGAAACGGTCGGCGAGCAGCGCGGAGGCCGGGATGGTGAGTGCGAAGAACAGCACACCGATCATCTGCATCACCAGGAAGGCTTCGCGCGAGTAGCCCAGCTCGCGGGTACCCCAGCTCAGGGTGAACACCGTCATCAGATAGAACAGCACGAAGGTCGCCACCGCCGCGAGGGTGCCGGCGACGAGTGCGCGCGTGTGATGGGTTGCCACGTGGCCGAGCGGCAGGCGCACGCGGGCGTTGGCATCAAGCGTCTTGCGAAAATCCGGGGTTTCCTCGATCCGCAGGCGCACCCACAAGCCGATGCCGACCAAGGCCGCGCTGGCGATGAAGGGCAGCCGCCAGCCCCAGGCGAAGAACTGCGCTTCGCTGAGGTAATGGGCCAGCAGCAGGAAGCTGCCGCTGGAAAGCAGGAAACCCAACGGCGCACCAAGCTGCGGGAACATGCCGTACCAGGCGCGCTTGCCGGGCGGCGCGTTTTCCGTGGCCAGCAGCACCGCGCCGCCCCATTCCCCGCCCAGCCCCAGGCCTTGTCCCAATCGGCACAATGCCAGCAGTGCCGGTGCCGCCACACCGATGGAGGCGTAGGTGGGAAGCAGGCCGACCATCACGGTGGAAGCGCCCATCAACATCAGCGAAGCCACCAGGGTGGCCTTGCGCCCGATGCGGTCGCCAAAGTGCCCGAAGATCGCCGAGCCCACCGGCCGGGCAAAGAACGCCAGCGCAAACGTGGCCAGCGATTGCAGCGTGGCCGAGGTGGCGTCCGAGGCCGGGAAGAACAGCGCGGGAAACACCAGCACCGCCGCGGTGGCGTAGATGTAGAAGTCGAAGAATTCGATCGTGGTGCCCGCCATGCTGGCGATCAGCACGCGTCGGACGGAGTTGCGGGGCTGGGCGACGGCGTTCATGCGGATCCCGGAGCGGTGTCGCGGCATTTTGTCAGATGCGCGATGCGCCGCGCGGAAAACCGCACCCCTGGCGGCTGGGTCAGGCTGGCACCGTTGTTCCTCAAGGGGTGAGGCGATGGGCGATCAATGCGTGCGATGTGCGGCGAACTGCGCGAGTCGGGCGAGCCCGGCAGTGTCGCAGTCGAGTCGGGACAGTGCGGACCGCATGCGCACGAGCAGTGCATCGAGCAGGGCGCGCGAAGCATCGAGGCCGAGCAGGGCGGGGTAAGTGGGCTTGTCGTGCGCGGCGTCCTTGCCGGCGGTCTTGCCGATCAGGGCCGGGTCGCCTTCGACATCAAGCAGGTCGTCGCGAATCTGGAAGGCGAGGCCGAGGGCATCGGCGAACTCGTCCAGCGTATCGCGTGTGGCCTCGTCGGCCCCGGCGGCTTGCGCACCCAATGCCACGGCGGCGCGGATCAGGGCGCCGGTCTTGGCGCCGTGCATGCGGCGCAGGGCGTCGACATCGAGCGTGGTGCCGACAGAGGCCAGATCGATCGCCTGGCCGGCCACCATGCCCTGCATGCCGGCGGCCCTGCCGAGTGTGCGGACCATCGCCAGGGTGGTGGTTGCAGGCGCGGGTGCAGTGGACAGCAGCTCGAACGCCAGGGTGAGCAGGCCATCACCGGCGAGAATCGCGGTGGCTTCGTCGAAGGCCACGTGCACGGTCGGCTTGCCGCGGCGCATCGAATCGTTGTCCATCGCCGGCAGATCGTCATGCACCAGCGAATAGGCGTGGATCAGCTCGACGGCGGCAGCCGGCACGTCGAGCGCGGCTTCTTCCATGCCGAGCGCGGTGCCGGTGGCGTAGACCAGCAGCGGGCGCATGCGTTTGCCCCCTGCCAGTGCCGCCCAGGCCATCGCATCGACAAGGCGCGCATCCACCTCGCGGCGTGCATCGAGGGCTTGGCGCAGGGTGGTTTCGCAGCGATCGGCCCAGTGTTGCCACCGGGCGGGAACGTCACTGTGGGGCATCGAAAGGCTCGGCGCTGTCCGGGTCAAGCGGATCGGTCAACAGGCGCACGCGCAGTTCGGCCTGCTCCAGCGCGGTCTGGCAGCGGCGATACAGCCCCACGCCGCGTTCGTAGGCCGCCAGCGACTCGTCGAGGGAGAGATCGCCCTTTTCCATGCGCTGCACCAGTGTTTCCAGTTCATCGAGCGACTGCTCGAACTGGGCCACCGCATTGGGTGCATCAGGATCGGGTTTGTCGGAAGTCTTCGCCATGACCCGGAGAGTGTGCGACAGCCGCGCGGGCAGGGTCAATCGGGAACCACTCGGAGCGTGGTGCGCTGCGTGTCCATCCATTGGCGGAAGGCGTCGGCATGCCAGCGCGCGCCGACCGAGCACAGTACGCCGTCGGTATCGAAGAGCAATGGCAGGCGCTCACGCTGCCATGGTGCGATGCCGGCTTCCTGCAAGAGCTTCTTCACCGAACGCTGCTGCCCGCGCAGCTGCAGGGTTTCACCACCGATGCGTGCGCGCACGAGGAATCCGCCGGCAGTGCGCAATGGCGGATCGAAACACAGGTGTTGGCCCTGCCACGCCAACGGCGCTTGGCCGTCCCAGAAAACCGGGGCCGGCGGCGATGCCGGTGCATCTTCATCGTTTGCCTGCGCGTGCAGCCGCTGGCGATGACGCCGGACCCTCGCGCCCTTCCAGCGCAGTTCCGGCTGGGCGTCGTCACGCGCCGCCAGCAGGCCGGTGTGCAGTTGCGTCCAGATCCCGGGCGGCGGGCGCGGCAGGCCGAGCTGGTCGAGCCAGAGCGCAAGCGTGCGACGTGCCAATGCCGGCTCGGCGGCGCGCAAGGTCTCGCAGCACAAGCTCGCAGCGTCTTCGCCACTTGCCGCATCGAGCAGATGATGGGCGGCAAGCTCCAATGCGTCCGACTCCCCGCGCAAGCGTTGCGCGGCGGCGGCGATGCGCGCATCGGCATCGGGAAAGGCCGCGTGCAGCGCCGGCAATACCTGGCCGCGCAGGCGCGTGCGGGCATGGCGCGGATCGGCGTTCGCCGGGTCGTCGACAAAGACCAGCGCGTGTTCGCGCGCATACGCCTCCAGCGTGATGCGCGGAACATCCAGCAAGGGCCGCCACAGCCAACGCGCGTGGTCGCCCCGCTTCAGCGGGCGCAATACCCGCATGCCCGCCAATCCCTCGCTGCCCGCACCATGCAGCAGCCGCAACAACAGGGTTTCGACCTGGTCATCGCGATGATGGGCCAACGCCAGTACACCGGGCGCAGGCAGATGATGCGCGAAGGCGGCATGGCGTGCCTTGCGCCAGGCCGCTTCCAGCCCGAGGTCGGCGATGTTGCGGATCGGAGGGCGTTCGGTCACGAACGCCACACCCAGGTTCGCCGCGATCTCGCCGCAATGCGCTGCCCATCGGGCCGACAACGCCGAGCTGTCGTGATCCACATGCAGCGCGGCCAGCCCGCGTTCGCGCGTGGCGGGGATGACGGCCAGCGCATGCAGCAATACGGTGGAGTCCATCCCGCCGCTGAAGCCCACCCACAGCGGTCCTTCCGGCAACGCGGCGAGTCGCGCCTCGAGCAGCGCGCCCAGGTTGCTCATTCCAGGTCCTGCCAGTGCCCGTCGCGCAATACCTGCAAGGCGGCAAAGCGCCGCTTGTAGTCCATCTTCGGATGCCCGTCGATCCAGTAGCCGAGATAGAGATAGGGCAGGCCGCGACGTGAAGCCAGCGCGATCTGGGTGAGGATGGCGCAGGTGCCCAGCCCGCGCGCGGCAAGATCCGGGTCGAAGAAGGTATAGACCGCCGACAAGCCCTGCGGCAGCTCGTCGGTGGCCGCCGCCGCGACCAACCGGCCCTGCTCGCGCAGTTCGATGAACACCGTGCGGCTCCAGCCACCCAGCAGGAAGCCCTCGAATTCCTCGCGCGAAGGGTCGGCCATCGGGCTGTCGCCATGGCGCGCCGCGAGGTAGCGCGCATACAACGTGAAGCGCTCTTCACTGAACTCGGCGGGTGCGACGTGCACGGTCAGGTCGGCATTGCGCGTGCTGCAGCGGCGCTGGCTGCGGTCGGGGCGAAAACGCTCAAGCACGATGCGCGTCGGGGTGCAGGCGTTGCAGTTGGCGCAATGCGGACGGTAGATGCGCTGGCTGGAGCGGCGAAAACCGTGGTCGATCGCGTTCGGATAAATCTCGGCCAGCCAGGGCGAGTCGGGATCGAGCACCAGACTGCGCGCCTGCCGATCCGGAAAATAGCCGCACTCGTGCGTCGCCGTGAGGAACAGGCGGATCGGCACTTCCACGGGCGCTTCCATCTTCATCGCGTTGATGATCCTTCAACTGCGCGTCGGAATCATCTCCAGGCCATCAACGCGGGAATGCAATCGCGTCGCTCGTGATGGCGCGGGCGGCTTCATTCCCCGCTGAAGTGGCGCGATCCTTCATCGGGATCCGGCCCCAGCAATGGTGCCAGCGCCTGCCAGACGTGGTCGTGCACCGCCGGTTGCGCCGCAGCCACAGGATGCAGGCCGTCGGGTTGGAAGTTGCCAAGATCGCCGGCGACGGGTTCGAGCAGGAAGGGCAGGAAGGCGATGGCGTTGGACACGGCCAGGCTCGAATACATCGCGCGCAGCGCGGCGGTGTAGTCGGGGCCGTAGTTGGGCGGGATTTCGATACCGACCAGCAGTACCTTCGCGCCGCTGGCACGCGCGGCATCGATCATGGTCTGCAGGTTGGCGCGGGCCTGATCCAGCGGCAGGCCGCGCAAGGCGTCGTTGGCGCCCAGTTCCAAGATCACGATGGCGGGCGTGTGCTCCTGCAGGGCATGCGCAAAGCGCGCACCGCCGCCGCCGGTGGTTTCGCCGCTGACGCTGGCGTTCACCACACGCCAGCCCGGCTTTTGTTCTTCCAGCCGCTTGGCCATCAATGCGACCCAACCTTGTTCGGGTGACAGACCGTAGGCGGCGGACAGCGAATCGCCCATCACCAGCATCGTGCGCGCCGGTTGTGCCGCAGCGAGACCCGCATACAACATGAAGAGCAGCAGCACGAGAAGCCCCGTGGGCTTGTGTCCGATCATCCCTGCCCGCATTGTTCCTGCCTCCTTTTGCTTTCGTGGAATGCCTCATGACGGAATCCGCCATCGTTCCCGCCGCTGCCGCGCCCGCCTCCGCATCTGCTTCCGCCGCCGTGGTGCTGCGAGCAACGGGACTGGGCAAGCGGGTGAGTCTGCCATCGGGCGAATTGACCATTCTTGAAGACGTATCGTTCACGATCCGCGCCGGCGAGCGCGTGGCGGTGATCGGCGCGTCCGGCTCGGGCAAATCCACCCTGCTGTCCCTGCTTGCCGGGCTCGATGTGCCCAGCAGCGGCGATGTCGAACTGGCCGGTGCCTCGCTCGCCGGGCTCGACGAGGATGGCCGCGCGCGGTTGCGTGGCGAACGGGTGGGCTTCGTGTTCCAGGCCTTCCAGTTGCTGCCTTCGCTGACCGCACTGGAAAACGTGATGCTGCCGCTGGAGCTGCGCGGTGATGCACGCGCCGCGCAACAGGCACGCTCGGTGCTCGAAGGCGTGGGCCTGGCGCAGCGTCTGGACCACTACCCGCGCCAGCTTTCCGGCGGCGAACAGCAGCGCGTGGCACTGGCGCGTGCCTTCGTGGCGCGGCCCGAGGTGCTGTTCGCCGATGAGCCCACCGGCAACCTCGACACCCATACCGGCGAGGCCGTGGTTGAACTGCTGTTCCGGATGAACGCCGAATCGGGCACCACCCTGGTGCTGGTGACGCACGATCCGGCGCTCGCCGCACGCTGCGACCGGGTGCTGCACATCGACGCCGGCCGGCTGGTGACGGCGTGACCGGGCTGCGTCTGGCCTGGCGCTTCCTGCGCCGCGATCTGGCTTCGGGCGAGGTGCGGGTGCTGCTGGCCGCGCTGGCACTGGCGGTGATGGTGGTGACCGCGGTGGGCTTCATCACCGGGCGCGCCGAACGCGCGCTGGCGCTGGAGGCCAACCGCCTGCTCGGCGGCGACGTGGTATTGCGTGCTGACGAGGCCATCGGCGAGGCACCGCGCCAACTGGCGCGAGAACTGGGCCTTCGGCAAACCGAAACCTGGTCCTTCCGCAGCATGCTGCGTGCAGGCGAGGGTTTGACCCTGTCCGAAGTGCGTGGCTTGGGCGAGGGCTTTCCGTTGCGCGGCCATTACCGCGTGGATACGGGTTCGGGGGAACACGCGAGCGATGTGATTCCGGCAGCCGGCACGGTCTGGCTGACCCGTGCGGGTGCCGAGTTGATGGGTCTGGTACCGGGTGATCCGGTCTGGCTGGGCCGCTCGGAGTTCCGCCTCGCGGGCTTGGTGACGCAGGAGCCGGACGCGGCGATGGACTATTTCAATGTCGCGCCGCGTGTCTTCGTGCGCCTCGACGATCTGCCCCAAACCGGCCTGGTGCAGGAAGGCAGCCGCATCACCCGCCGCCTCGTGCTGGCGGGGGAGGACGGGCGGGCGCAGGGCTTCATCGATGCGATGGCAACCAAGCTGGAACGCGGTCAGCGCCTGGAGACCATGGCCGATGCCCGCCCCGAAGTGCGCAGCGCGCTGGATCGTGCCGACCGCTTCCTGGGTCTGGCCGCACTGGTGGCAGTGATTCTCGCCGCCGTGGCGGTGGCGATGGCGGCGCGCCGCCACAGCGCCCGGCACCTGGACGGCTGCGCCGTGCTGCGTTGCCTGGGCGCGAGCCAGCGGTTGATTTCCGCGATCCACGTGGGCGAGGTGATCCTGCTGGGCGTGCTCGGCTGTGCCTTGGGGGTGGCGGGCGGTTTCATCGCGCAGTGGGCGGTGGCGGGTTGGCTTGGCAAGGTGATGGGTATCGCGATTCCTCCAGCCGGCGGGTTGCCGGTGGTGCAGGGGTTCGCGGTCGGTTTCGTGGTGTTGACGGCGTTCGCGGTACCGCCGGTGCTGGCCCTGCGCCGGGTGCCGGCGCTGCGCGTGCTGCGTCGCGATATCGGTGCAGCGGAACCGGGTGCGTTGACGGTGCTGTTGGCTGCCCTGATCGGGATCGCGGCGCTGCTGTGGTGGAAGGCCGGCTCGCCGGTGTTGGCGTTGACGATGCTCGGCGGGCTGGTGGGCACCTTCCTCGTGCTTGCGTTGTTTGCCGTCTTGCTGGTGGCCGCGTTGCGCGGCTTGCGCAGCCGCCTGCACGGGCCGTGGCGCTATGGCTTGGCGAACGTCAGCCGACGTCGTGCTGCCGCAGTGGCGCAGATCGCCTCGCTCGGTCTCGGGCTGATGGCGATCCTGCTGCTGACCCTGGTGCGCACCGACCTGATCGAACGCTGGCAGCAATCGATGCCGACCGATGCACCCAACCGCTTCATCATCAACGTGCAACCCGACCAGCTCGACGGCGTGCGCGACATCCTCGGTCAACACGGCGAGATTTCCCCCGAGCTGTTCCCGATGGTGCGCGCGCGGTTGTCGAGCGTGAACGGCGAGGCCGTATCCGCCGAGAGCTATGCCGCGCGTGGCGAGCGTGCCACCCATCTGGCCGAGCGCGAGTTCAACCTCAGCTCGGTGGCGCAACTGCGCGCAAACGACAACACCATTGTTGCCGGCACATTCTGGGCACCGGGTGACACCACACCCCAGTTTTCGGTGGAGGAGGGCATGGCCAAAACCTTCGGCTGGCAGTTGGGCGACGTCGTCGGCTTTGATATCGCCGGCAGCCATTTCGAAGCGCCGATCACCAGCCTGCGCAAGGTGGACTGGGAGAGCTTCCGCCCCAATTTCTTCGTCATCACCCCTTCCGGCGCGCTCGGCGCACAGGCGGCCAGCTATATTTCCTCGGCGCGCGTGGCTTCGGGTGATCCTGCACTGACGCGCGCCCTGGTGACGGCCTATCCCAACCTTTCGGTGATCGACATCGACGCGGTGATCGAACAGGTGCGCAGCACCGCCGACCAGGTTTCCAGCGCGGTGGAATACGTCTTCTATTTCACCCTCGCCGCCGGTGTGCTGGTGCTCCTGGCCTCGATCAGTGCCAGCCAGGATGAGCGCCTGATGGAAGGTGCGGTGATGCGTGTGCTGGGTGCGCGCACCATCCAGTTGCGGCTGGCGCACGCCTCGGAATTCATCGCCATCGGGGGGCTCGCCGGGCTGGTCGCCGCAATCGCCGCCAGCGTGGTGTCCGGTGTGGTGGCGGTGCAGCTGTTCGAGCAGAGCTGGGCACCGGACTGGAAGTTGGCCCTGATGGGTGCCGGGGCCGGCGTGGTCATCGTGGTCTGCGCGGGTCTGTGGGCCACCCGGCGCATCTCGCGCATGCCACCGGCCCAGACCTTGCGTGCACTCGCCGCCTGAATCGGCGGACGCGACACCTTTGTGCACGATCCGGCGCGATCCGGAGGATTTTCCGCTAGCGCACGTCGGGCCGCTTGCTCAAGCATGATGGGCAGGCGACGCGCCTGCCGATGACACCGCAGCGCGTCGCCTGTTCATGTCCGAGGAGCCGCCATGTCCGCCCAGATCGCCCACCTCTCTCCGCAGCAGGCCCGCGCCCGGCTCGCGCCGTGGCCGAACCGCGCCGCGCCGATTTCCGCGCCCGAGTACCAGGAGCGCATCGAGAACGCGCGCCGCCACATGCACGCACAGGGCACGGACGCACTGCTGATCACCGCCGGCGCGTCGCTGCGCTATTTCACCGGCATTCCCTGGGGCGCCAGCGA
>CAZTXX010000032.1:0-17185 GCA_964617405.1 uncultured Aquimonas sp.
CCGCCATCTCGACCTGGCCGTTGACGCCCTGCTCGCGCAGGATCGCCACGCGCGGGCGGGCGCCACCTGCCACGAAGGGCGCGGCAATGTCTTCGGTCGGGTCGAACGTAAGGCGCGGGCTGAGCGGCGGCGCGGCAAAGTCGCGACGTGCATCGCGCTCGGCGTCGGCGCCCTCCGGCGTGTCGCGCAGTGCCTGCATCGCATGCGTCACCTGCCACCAGGCATCGAAGAGCTCCTGCCAGCCCCATTCGGCCAGCATCTTCTGCCCCGCCAGCACGCGAACCCGCGCGGCCGACAGCGGCCGGCCGATGCGTTGCGCGCAATGGGTCAGGCCATGACGGTCGATCAGGTCGGCGAATTCGGCGCGATCCTCGGCCGGCACCTGGAGGATGACGCCCAGTTCCTCGCAGAACAGGGTGCTGAACGGGTTGTCGCCCCAATGGTCGAGTTGCAGTTCAAGCCCGCAATGGGAGGCGAAGGCCATTTCGCACAGGGCGGTGAAGGCGCCGCCGTCGCTGCGGTCATGGCAGGCCAGGAGGATGCCGGCTGCGCGCGCGTCGCGCACCAGCTCGAACAGCCCGCGCAGCAGATCCGGCGTGTCGAGGTCCGGCGGCTCGCCGCCAAAGGCCTCATATACCTGCGCCAGGATCGATCCACCCAGACGGCGCTTGCCGCCACCCAGCCCGATCAGCCACAGTTCCGACTCCACATCACGCGAGAGCACCGGGGTCAGCGCCTGACGTGCGTCCTCGATACGGGCAAAGGCCGAAACCACCAGCGAAACAGGCGAAACGCATTGACGGGAATCGGCATTTCCATTCCCGATTCCCGATTCCCCATTCCCACCCCAGCGCGACTGCATCGAGAGCGAGTCCTTGCCGACCGGGATGGCGATATCCAGTGCCGGACACAGCTCCATGCCCACCGCGCGCACCGCATCGAACAGGCGTGCATCCTCGTCGCCGTGGCCGCAGGCGGCCATCCAGTTGGCGGAAAGCTTGATTTCGGAGAGATCGGCCACCGGCGCCGACACCAGGTTGGTGATGGCTTCGCCCACCGCCATGCGCGCGGCAGCGGCGGAATCGAGAAGGGCCAGCGGTGCACGCTCGCCAATGGCCATCGCCTGGCCGGTGTAGCCGGAAAAATCATCGAGCGTGATGCCGCAATCTGCCAGCGGCAGCTGCCAGGGGCCGACCATCTGGTCGCGCGCCACCAGCCCGCCCACGCTGCGGTCGCCGATGGTCACCAGATAGTTCTTGCTCGCCACACTCGGATGCGAGAGCACACGCAGGCCGGCCTCGCGCAGATCCAGCACGTCGGTATCCAGCCTGGCCCAGCGCGTGTTGGCGCCACGTTCGGTATCGCGGTGCATCTTCGGCGGCTTGCCGAAGAGCAGATCCATGGGAATATCGATGGCGGCTTCGCCGCGGGAATCGGGAATCGGGAATCGGGAATCGGAAGTTGCACCCTCCGCGACGACGAGGCGCTCATCTGCCGTGGCATGGCCAACCACGGCGTAGGGGCAGCGCTCGCGGGCGCAGATGGCGCGGAAGGCGTCGAGGTGCTCGGCGGCGATGCCCAGCACGTAGCGTTCCTGCGATTCGTTGCACCAAAGCTGCATCGGCGAGAGCGAGCTGTCGTCGCGCGGGATGGCATCGAGATCGATCACGCCGCCCACGCCCGAATCGTGCAGCAGTTCGGGGATCGCGTTCGACAAGCCACCCGCGCCCACGTCATGTGCGCTGCGGATCGGATTGTCGAGACCGAGCGCGAAGCAGGTGTCGATCACTTCCTGGCAGCGCCGCTGCATTTCCGGGTTGTCGCGCTGCACCGAGGCAAAATCCAGTGCCGCGCTGCTCGCACCGCTGGCCACCGAGCTGGCGGCACCGCCGCCCAGGCCGATCAGCATGGCCGGACCACCCAGCACCACCACGGCATCACCGGGCCGGAGCACGAGCTTTTCGACCTGTTCGGGGTCGATCGCGCCGATTCCGCCCGCCAGCATGATGGGCTTGTCGTAGCCACGCAGCACGCCGGGCTCCGGGGTGGCAAGCTCGAAATCGCGGAAGTAGCCGGTGATCGCCGGACGACCGAATTCGTTGTTGAAGGCGGCCGCACCGAGCGGGCCGTCCAGCATGATCTGCAAGGCCGGGGCCATGCGTGGATTGAGCGGGCGCGACGCCTCCCAGGGCTGGGGCAGGGTCGGGATGCGCAGGTGCGAAACGGAAAAGCCGTTCAGGCCGACCTTGGGCTTGCCACCACGGCCGGTGGCACCCTCGTCGCGGATTTCACCGCCGGCACCGGTCGCCGCGCCGGGAAACGGCGCGATGGCGGTGGGGTGATTGTGGGTTTCCACCTTGATCGCGAAAGCACCCGGCTGCAGCGCGTCAGCGCCATAGCTGCGGGTGCGCGGGTCACGGCGGAAGCGGCGCGCGGCAAATCCTTCGATGACCGCGGCATTGTCCTTGTACGCGCTCAGGGTGAGCTGCGGGGATTTGGCATGGGTGTTGCGGATCATCGCGAACAGGCTGCGCGGCTGCGGCTGCCCGTCGACGGTCCAGCTGGCGTTGAAGATCTTGTGGCGGCAATGCTCGGAATTGGCCTGCGCGAACATCATCAGTTCGGCATCGCTGGGATCGCGCCCCAGCGCGGCATAGCGCTCGCGCAGGTAGTCGATCTCGTCCCCGGACAGCGCGAGG
Source organism: uncultured Aquimonas sp. (assembly GCA_964617405.1). Lineage (GTDB taxonomy): Bacteria > Pseudomonadota > Gammaproteobacteria > Xanthomonadales > Xanthomonadaceae > Denitratimonas. The sequence continues at coordinate 2,700 of CAZTXX010000032.1, forward strand.
CCAAGCGACCGGTTGGCGTCTTCCAGCGCATCCAGCGCCACCCGCACCACGCCACCTGGCGCGGGGGCATCGAACAAGCCGGCAACCGAGGCCAGGTCGGGCAGCAGGGATTCGGTCATCGGATCGTGCAGCAGGGCCGCCACCGCCGGGGCCAGCTCCGGCCTCAGGCCTTCGATCGCATAATGGCGTCCACGCTCCACACGCCGGGCCGCCAGCCCGGCACCACGGACGATATCCGTGGCCTTGCTCGACCAGGGGGAACGAGTGCCCAGTCTCGGCACCACCAACGGGCCGGCTGCCAGCGCACCATGCAGTCGCGTGGCACCGAGAACCCTCGCCGCATCGCCTTCGTCGAACCCCTCGCCGGTTTCCGGCAACACGAAGTACAGCTCGACGACCGCGCCCAGGATCAACCCGGCATCCAGCGCCTGCAGTCGCGCCCCCAGCCGCGCATGGGCATGGGTACTCAGGGCGTCGGGGGTCTGGAATACCAGCATGGTCGTGGTGGACTCGGCAAAGGGAGGGGCATTCTAACCAAACGGGCCCGCCGGCAAGCGCTGGCAGGCCCGTGGCAGCCCTCGATCGGGGCGGATCAGTTGGAGCCGGCGAGCGCTTCGAGGCGCTGCAGGAGCTGCTCCGGCGGCAGATAGCCACCCAACTGGGTGCCATTCTTCGTGAACACTGCCGGAGTGCCGGAAACACCGGCCTTCAGGCCCAGCTCGTAATCGGCCGCGACCGGGTTGTCGCAGGTCTTGGACTCGAGCTTCTGGCCCGCCTTGGCGTTGTCCATCGCCTTGTTGCGATCGGACGCGCACCACACCGAGACCGCCTTGTCATACGACTCGCCGTTCAGGCCCGAACGCGGGAAGAACAGGTATTCCACGCTGATGCCACGCTTGTTGTATTCGGCCATTTCGCCATGCATGCGGCGGCAATAGCCGCAATCGATGTCGGTGAACACCGTCAGCGCGTATTTTTCGTTCTTTGCCGGGAAGATGATGCGCCGATCCGGCCCTGCTTCCTTGAGCGCCTGGCGGCGCATTTCCGCCTTGGTGGCCTCGGTCAGGTCGACCTTGTTGTCGATGTCGAACACCGAGCCCTGCACCAGGTACTTGCCATCGGCACTGACATAGATGACCTGGCCTTGCACCACCACCTGGTAGAAGTTCGGCATCTGCGACTCCGCGATGCTGTCGATCTTGGCGGCGGGCACCAGCGACTTGATCGCGGCCTCGACAACGGCATCGTCGGCAGAAGCGGAAAACGCGCACGCGCCCAGCGCGGCGGCGATCAGAAAGCGTTTCATGAAGATTCCTCGGAGGATGGGAGATGGGGCAAGGCGTCGCGTTGGACAGGAAGCCCGCGGAAAAGTTCAAGGATAAGGGGATTCGGTCGCGAACGGGAGAACCCGGACGACAGAGCCCGGGCGGCGGATCCCCTAGCCCCGCGGATGGTGGCGCGCGTGCAGCTGTTGCAGGCGCTCTTTCGCCACCGCGGTATAAATCTGCGTGGTGGACAAGCTGGCGTGGCCCAGCAGCATCTGCAGGGAACGCAGGTCGGCGCCGTGGTTGAGCAGGTGGGTGGCGAAGGCGTGGCGCAGGCCGTGGGGAGTGACGCGCGCCGCATCGATGCCGGCCACCAGCGCCAGGCGCTTGAGGCCGTGCCAGAAGAGCTGGCGGCTCACCGCCGCGCCGCGACGGGAAAGGAACAACGGCTCACGCACCCGCCCGCCCGCGAGTACCGGACGCGCCTCGGCCAGGTAGCGCTCCAACCAGTGCGCGGCCTCCTCGCCGATCGGCAGGATCCGGTCCTTGCCGCCCTTGCCGGTGACCCGCAGCGCACCCTGACGCAGATTGATTTCCGCCAGGGTGAGGCCGACCAGCTCGGAAACGCGCAAGCCGGCGCCATACATCAGCTCCAGCATGGCCCGATCGCGCAGGCCGAGCGCGCTGTCGACCCCGGGGGCGGCCAGCAAGGCTTCGACTTCGCTTTCAGCCAGGGTGCGCGGCAACTTGCGCTGCGGTTTGGGCCGTTGCATCAAGGCAGTGGGATCCTCGGCCACGGCACCAAGGCGCAGGAGCTGGGCGTAGAACGCGCGCAAACTCGACATCAGCCGAGCATTGCTGCGCGCGTCGTAACCCGACGCGCTGCGCCAGGCCAGATAATCGAACAGCCCGGCACGGTCCAGGGAATCCAGCGTGCCGCGATCACCAAGCCAGCGCGCCAAGCCCTCCAGATCGCGCCGATAGCCGGCCTGGGTATGTGCGGAAATGCCGCGCTCGGCCCAGAGCCGCTCGATGAAGGCATCGATCAGCCGACGGGCGGCGGGCGGAACGGGCGGCATGGCGCGCGCGCGCAAGCGGCGTTGGGTGGCGGCTTCGGAAGACATGGGTGAAAGCATAGGGTCGAAGCTATCCTTGTGCGATGAGCGAGCCCACCACCAAACCATCCGCCGCATCGCGCACCACCGCCACGCCCGCCGCGCTGGGCTTTCGCCTGCTTGCCCTGCTCTACGAGTTGATGCCGCTGGGTGCGCTGTGGTTCGCCACCGCCGCCCTGGTGCTGCTCGTGCGTGGTGGAGCCCCGGTGACCCCGAACAGCCCGGCGGCGCTCCTGGAATTCGCGCTGATGCTACTGGTGGCTTTCGGCTATTTCGGGCTGAGCTGGCGGCGCGGCGGGCAGACGCTGGGCATGCGCGCCTGGCGTTTGCGATTGCTGCGCGACGACGGCCAGCCGGCACCCGGCTGGCCCTGGCTGGCGCTGCGTTATCTGGTGGCCGGCATTTCGCTGGGAGCGTTCGGGCTGGGCTTTTTCTGGAGTCTTGTCGATCCGCAGCGGCGCACCTGGCACGACATCGCCTCGCGCACCGCCGTGGTGCGGATGCCCAAGGCACCGAAACACCAACGCGACTAGCCGCAACCTGCGGAGAACGGATCAACGATGCCGCAGACGGCCAGACCTAACCGACTTGTGGCGCACCAAGGGCATCCAGCCGAAGGCTCCCGTCCTCGTAAAGACGCAGGACGCTGCCCTGCTCGTACCAGTCACCCAGCACGATGCGCTGACGCGCGATGCCGTCCACGTCCAGGTCATGGATCGCCGGGCGATGGGTGTGGCCATGGATCATCCGGGTGACGCCGTAACGACGGAAAAAGTCCTCCACCGCGCGCGGCGCGGCATCGCCCACATCGCGTGCGCTCATCGCCTGCTGATGCTGGGCGCTGGCGCCGCGTGCCGCCTGCGCGAACGCGCGCCGTTCGGCCAGCGGGCGCGAAAGCAGATCGCGCTGCCATGCCGGGCTGCGCACCTGGTGGCGCACCGCCTGATAGCCGGTGTCGTCCCAGCACAGCAGATCCCCGTGCAGCAGCAGGATCGGCTCGCCGACCGGCGCGATCACGCAGGGGTCGGGCAGGATGTCGAAGCCGGCCCGCCCCGCGTAATCACGCCCGAGGAGAAAATCGCGATTGCCGCGAATGAAGCAGATGCGTGTGCCCGCATCGGCCAGGGTGCGCAGCGCGGTGGCCACGACACCCGCCAATTCGGCATCGTCGTCGTCGCCAATCCAGGCTTCGAACAGGTCGCCGGGGATATACAACTCCGGCGCGTGCACGGCCTCGTCGCGCAGAAAATCAAGGAACAGGCCGGTGATCTGCGGGCGCGTGTGGTCCAGGTGCAGATCGGAAACGAACAGGGCGCGCACGCGGCTGCCGTCGGCATCGGTGCGCGCCACCTGCATGATTCCGCTTACTCGGCTGCCGCCGGCGCCGGCGCGGCCAGCACCTCGGTACGCTCGATCACCACCGCCTGGGTCGGCACGTCGGAGCGGAACGGTCCCTGGCCACCGGTGGGGATGGCGCGGATCTTGTCGACCACATCCATGCCCTCGACCACCTTGCCGAACACCGCGTAGCCCCAGGTCATGCCGTTCTGGTCGCTCACGAAGTCCAGACGCGGGTTGTCCACCAGGTTGATGAAGAACTGCGAGGCGGCCGAATGCGGCTCGCCGGTACGCGCCATCGCGACCGTGCCGCGCTGGTTCGACAGGCCGTTGTTGGCCTCGTTCTGGATTGACGCGCGCGCCGGCTTGGGCTGCAGGTCGACGGTGTAGCCGCCACCTTGCGCCATGAAGTTGTCGATCACGCGATGGAACACGGTGCCGTTGTAGTAGCCATCCTTCACGTAGTTCAGGAAGTTCTCGGACGAGATCGGCGCCTTGACCGGGTCGAGCTCGATGACGATGTCGCCAAGGTTGGTGTGCAGCGCCACACGCGGTGCCGGCGCGGTGGCTGCCGGAGCGGCCGTCTCGGCGGCGGGGGCATCCTGGGCCAGAGCGACGGTCGGCAGCAGCAGGCCGGCAAGAAGAAGGGAACGCAGGATCATCGGTGGATCACTCCATGGATTGACGGGTGGCGCGGGTTACGCCGGAACCCCGAAGTTTAACCCTACCGTGGCGCGCGTTGCTGTGTGCCAATGCAACGCCGGCAAAACGGGCCTGCGGCGCCGGCGTGGCGCGGATGGGCAACGGATACACTGTGGCGATGAAGATCCATTTGCCCCTGAACGTCCTGCCCTACCTGCTGCTGGCCATGGCCGGCGCACTCCCGTTGCCGTCCCACGGCGCGACAGGCGACCTCGATGCGCAGCGTGCCGGATTCAAGCGCGCGCTCGACATCGCCGAGTCGCGGCCCTTGGTGGAGTTCCCCGCCGCCGCGCGCCCGTTCGCCCACCACCCCTTGGCCCCCTACCTCGACTACGCGGCGTTGCGCCGCCAACTCGACCGCGCGGCGGCGACCACGATCAAGGAATTCGTCGACAAGCATGCCGACCTGCCGATTGCCGGCACGCTGCGCGGCGAGGCGCTGCAGGCCCTGGCCAAGCGCGAGGACTGGCCCGGATTCCGCCTGCTTTATGCCGGCAGCACGGATGCGGGGCTGCGCTGCGCCGACCTGCTGTCGAGAAAGGCCGACGGCCTCGACGCGGCCTGGCTGGATGCGGCACAGGAACTGTGGCTGAGCGGCCAGTCCCGCCCGGACCGTTGCGACGCGGTCTTCGAACGACTGCAACAGCACGGGCGCCTCACCCCGGAACGCATCCTCGAACGCATCACGCTGGCTGCCGAAGCCCACAATCTCGGCCTGATGCGTTACCTCGCACGCAGTCTGCCCGAAGCACAACGTACGCAGGTGAGCCGTTACGCGGCCTATCTGACCGGCCCCACAGCCGAGCTTGCAACCGGCTGGCCCGATGACGCCATGAGCCGCCGCATGGCGCTGCTCGGCATCACCCGCGTTGCAAAGCGTGACGCGGGCGCTGGTGAGGCCTTGCTGGCGGCACTGGAACCGCGTTTCGGTTTCGATGCGTCGCAGCGTGGCGAGGCCCTGAACCAGATCGCGCTGTGGAGCGCGGCCTCGTATCTTGCCGACAGCGCACGGCGCTTTGCCGCCGTGCCGTCCGAGGCCTGGGACGAGCGACTGCACGAATGGCGGTTTCGCGAAGCGCTGGCGCGCGGTGACGAACCCGCGGCCCTGGCCGCCATCGCGGCCATGCCGGAAAGCCAGCGATCCGATGCACGCTGGCGTTATTTCGACGCTCGCCTGCGCGAGCGTGCCGGCGATGCCACGGCGCGTTCGGCCTTCGCCGAACTGGCCACGGAGCCGACCTACTTCGGCTTCCTCGCCGCCGAACGCAGCAACGCGCCCTACGCGCTGTGTCCGAGTGAAGCATCGTCCGACACCACGCTGCGCCGCAGCCTGGAATCCAACCCCGCCTTCGTGCGTGCGATGGAGTTGCATGCCATCGGCCGCATGGCCTGGGCCAGGCGTGAGTGGGACGCGCTCAAGCCGCGACTCTCCGCCGAACAGCGGCGCATCGCGGTGGCGCTGGCCGATGCCGCCGGCTGGCACGACCGCGGGCCTTTCACGCTCAATGCGGGCGATGACCTGTCGTACTACAGCCTGCGCTTTCCCTTGCCCCACGAGGCGCGCATCCGACGCGAAACGCGCAAGTACGAACTGGACCCGGCCTGGGTCGTGGCGCTGATCCGCGCGGAGAGCGCCTGGGCGCCGGATGCGCGTTCGCACGCCAATGCGCGCGGCCTGATGCAGCTGCTGCCTGCAACCGCGCGCATGGAGGCCAAACTGCGCGGCCTGCGCTACCCAGGTGACGCCGGGTTGTACGAGGCCACCGAAAACCTCAGCCTGGGCATCGCGCACCTGGCCACCATGCGCGAACGCCACGGCGGCATGCCCTTCCTGGCAACCGCCGCCTACAACGCCGGCCCGACACCGGTGGCGCGCTGGCTGGCGCAGCGCCCACCCGGCGATATCGACCTGTGGATCGAGACCATTCCCTACCGGGAAACGCGCGACTACGTGGCGCGCATCCTCGCCTTCGCGACGATCTACGATTGGCGCCTGCACGGCAGTGCCACGCCGATTGCGCAGCGCGCGCAGGGGCAGATTGCAAACGCCAGTGGGCGCCGCGCCTTTGCCTGCCCCGCCACCCGCACCGGAGCCTGATCATGAAGAAACCCCGCATCGTGGTCTTTGGCGGCACAGGTTTCGTCGGCCGCCACCTCGTGCCTGAACTGCAACGACTCGGCTACCCGGTCTGCGTGCCCAGCCGCAACCGCGAACGCAACCGCGAGCTGTTCGTGCTGCCCGGCGTGCAGGTGGTCAATCTCGATCTCGACTCCGGCGCGGATCTGCGCCGAGCGCTGGAAGGCGCCCATGCGGCGATCAACCTGATCGGCATCCTCAACGAGACGGGTCGCAACGGCCAGGGTTTCGAGCGTGCGCACGTGGACTTCACCCAGCGCCTGATCGACGCCTGCCGCGCTGCGGGAGTGCGCCGCCTGTTGCAGATGAGCGCGCTCAACGCCGGGCGTGGCACCAGCCACTACCTGCGCACGCGCGGCGTGGCGGAAGAGCGCGTGCAAGCGTCCGGGCTGGAGTGGACGATCTTCCAGCCTTCGGTGATCTTCGGGCCGGGCGACGGCCTGTTCGAACGCTTCGCCGGCCTGTTGCGCCTGACGCCGGTGCTGCCGCTGGCGCGCGCCGACACACGTTTTGCGCCGGTGTACGTGGGCGATGTGGTGCAGGCGTTCCTGCGCGCGCTGGGCGACACCGGCACCGTGCGCCAGCGCTATGAAATCTATGGCCCGGAGGTATTGAGCCTGGCCGAGATCGTGCGCTACACCGCGCAATGCCTCGGTCTGAAGCGCTGGGTGCTGCCACTGCCCGACGCCCTCGCACGCTTGCAGGCTGCGCTGATGGACTTCGTGCCCGGCAAGCCTTTTTCCAGCGACAACTTCCGTTCCCTCGCACTCGACTCGGTAGGCGGCATCGACGGGCTGTACCGGCTCGGCATCGAAAAAACACCGATCAGCGCCATCGTTCCGCAGCAGCTCGGCCTGTCGCCGGCACAGCGGCGCTACGACCGCTGGCGTCGGGAACGCCTGCCGTGAAAACCTACCTGGTGGGTGGCGCGGTGCGCGATGCGCTGCTCGGCCTGCCGGCGGGCGACCGTGATTTCGTTGTCGTGGGCGGCACCCCGGAAGCGATGGCAGCGTCCGGATTCACCCCGGTCGGGCGCGATTTTCCGGTGTTCCTGCATCCCGAAACCCACGAGGAATACGCGCTGGCACGCTGCGAGCGCAAGGCCGGGCGTGGCTATCGCGGCTTCACCGTGCTCGCCACTCCGGACATCAGCCTGGAAGAGGATCTGGCGAGGCGCGACTTCACCATCAACGCCATGGCGCGCGATCCCGACGGCCGCCTGATCGACCCGTATGGCGGCGCGGCGGACCTCGATGCCCGCGTGTTGCGCCATGTCTCGCCCGCCTTTGCCGAAGACCCGGTGCGGATCCTGCGCGCGGCACGCTTCATGGCACGCTGGGCGCATCTGGGTTTTTCCGTCGCGCCCGAAACCCTGGACCTGATGCGCGCCATGGTCGCCGATGGCGAGGTCGATCACCTGGTGCCCGAGCGGGTCTTCCAGGAGCTGTCCCGCGCGCTGGGCGAGCCCACACCCTCGGCCTTCCTGCGCACCCTGCGCGCCTGCGGTGCGCTGGCCCGGGTGTTGCCCGAGGTGGGCGCGCTCTACGGCGTACCCCAGCACGCGGCCCATCATCCGGAAGTGGATGCGGGCGTGCACACCGGGATGGCCTGCGATGCCGCCGCGCGGCTGGCGCCGGGTGATTCGCTGATCGCCTTTTGCGCGCTCACCCATGACCTGGGCAAGGCGCTCACCCCGGCGCGCGAACTGCCTTCCCACCGCGGCCACGAGCACACCGGGCTGTCACCCGTGGATACCTTGTGCGAGCGGCTCAAGGTGCCGTCCGAACACGCGGCGCTGGCGCGGATCGTCTGCCGCGAACACCTCAACGTGCACCGCTTCGGCGAGCTGAAATCCTCCACGGTGCACGATCTCATCGCCCGTTGCGACGGCTTCCGCCGACCGGAGCGCATCGGTCGATTGGCGCTGGCCTGCGAAGCCGACAAGCGCGGGCGGCGCGGGCTGGAATCCTGCGACTACCCACCGCGTGCCGCACTGCTCGCCGCCCACGCCGCGGCACTCGCGGTGAAACCGCGTGACCTGGATCTTGCCGGACTGGATGGTCCGCGCATCGGCGAGGCGCTGCGCCGCGCGCGGATCGCCGCCATCTCCACCGTGCGACGCAGCTAGCTGAGTAGGCCGTGATCACGTCTCTTCAGTCATTCCAGCGAATGGCTCGTCGATTCCGACAGACGAATGTCTGTCCAATCCGCTTTTCAAAACAGCAAAACGGATCCCAGCCTTCGCTCACTACTGTCCGGAATAGTTTTCGTCGCACCCGCGAAGGCGGGTGCCCAGCGGCTTTTTACCTCCAAGTACTTGAAGGCACTGGGTTCCCGCCTTCGCGGGAACGACGGCGGTGGGAAATGTGGCATTCGAGTCGCCGTCACAGCGGATGGGCGCCAACGCAAGGCACTTCAGCGCTTTTTCGGCACTGCTGGAGATTTGTTCCGGACAGTAGTGAGCCTTCGCTGGGATGACGACCTGATCAAGCGTACCCAGACGTTTCCGCCCGAGCGGAAACGGCGGCCTGCTCAGTCGTCGTCACCACCCTGCCGCAGCGTGCCGACCTCGACCTGCGGGGTGGGCGGATTCTTCCAGATGCTGTCCTGCAAGGCGCGGTATTCGACCGGATCCCAGTATTTCTTCGCGTAGAACTCCTCGCCGCTGATCGTCATGCCGGCCTCGGCCAGTGGCCCGGTGTTGGGGATGATCGTGAGATTGCCGGTGAATCCCACCCGGCTGCCGGTGATCCTGCGACGCTCGCGGCGCAGGATCCGGTCGAGCCGGGGTTGCGCCACGTCGTCGCCGAACTCGGCGTAGACCGCCTGGCCGCGTTCGATGGCCTCGTCTTGCTGCGCCTGGTCCAGCTCCGCCCAGTAGCGTTCGCGCAGGATGGTGAAATTCGGATACAGGCGCTCGGCCGCCAGATCCATCCAGACATAACCCATCACCCGATCCTGCGGCACACCCAGACCATTCCAGTACATCTCGGCGATCATCGCCTGCGAGGCCTTGTCGGCGTGCAGTGCGGCACGGCGGAAATACACCATGGCTTCCTCGTGGCGCTGGTTGCTGTAACTGTGCAGCGCCTCGCGACGCCAGCGGATGTCCGGGTGCGCGGCGAGAAAGCCGTCCGTCATCGCGGCAATCGAAATGCCCGCCTCACCGACAAACTCCCCGTGGCGTGGGGCTTCGGGCAGTTCCTGCCAGCGCAGCTCGCGCGGCTCTTCGGCGGCACACACCAACGTGCCAAGCCCCAGGAGTGCCATCAGCGCAGTGCGTGCGACCCATCGATCATTGCGTCGTGTCATCGGACTATTTCCATTTGTTTCCAGACAAAGCCCCGGCTCGGGGCAGATTCACGCCGGCCAGGAGCCTGCGCGGCAGAAGCGTTCGAGCCGAGAAGCATCCTGTGCGAGGACAGTTTTTCGACGGTTTGAAGGCCTGTAGCAGCGCTACAGGTCAAGAAACGGCGGAGAAATGGACCGCACAGGGAGCTTCGCAGACCGGACAGTCTTCTGCCGCGCAGACTCCTAGGCTCGATCAGTCATCCGTTTCGTCCTCCGGGAGCAGCGGGCCCACCATCACTTCGCCCGTGGGCGGGTTTTTCCAGACGCTGTCCAGCAAGGCCTGGTACTGGATCGGATCCCAGTATTTCTTGGCGTAATAGCGCTCACCCGAGATGGTGCTTGCGGCAACGCCTCGCACGCCGCCGATATTCTTGATACCGAGCCTTGCCGCCACTTTGTCCGACATCATTCCGTGGAACTCAACGCTACTGACAGCAAGCGGGCCGGTCAGTGGGATGATCTTGGCGCCCTGATGGAACCCCCTGCGACGCCCCTCCCTCCCCATCACCTTTTCCAACCGTGGCCGCGCCACCTCGTCACCGTACTCGGCATATACCGCCTGTCCCCGCCGGATCGCCTCGTCGCGGGTCGGCTCATCGAGCTGATCCCAGTAGTTCTCGCGCAGGATCAGGAAGTTCGGATATTGACGCTCGGCGGCGAGATCCATCCACGCATAGCCCAGGGCGCGATCCTGCACCACCCCGGTGCCATTCCAGTACATCTCCGCGATGATGGCCTGCGCGGGCTTGTCGGCATGCTTGGCAGCGCGCAAAAAATACCCCATGGCCTGCTGGTATTTGCCCTCGCCGTAGGCGTGCAGGCCTTCGCGCCGCCAGCGGATATCGGGATGCCCGCTGAGAAAACCCTCGGTCATCAACTCGACGGGAATACCCGGCTCGCTGATGAAGTTTCCGAACCGTTCGGCCTTGGTCGGCTCCTGCCAGCGCAACTCGCGTGGTTCTTCGGGCTGGGCCTGGGACACAGTCCATGGCCCGATCGCCAGTACCACACCCATCGCGGCGGCGATCCGCCATCCGTTCTTCTTTTCCACGGTTCCACTCCTCTCCGACCCCGGATCCGCTCCGGCATGCATCCAGTGGTACGGTCGAGCGTACAGGATCGTCGCAGCCGAACCGGAATCGAGGGTGCAGCCGGCCCGAATGCCCGGCTGGATATCGGGCTTGTCTTGCAGCACGCGGATGCGACAGTCGGCAGAATGGGTACGTTCGGATGACCGTAAGAAGCCTTGTGACCCACCCAATCATTCCCCCGCCGGTTTTCTCCCATCCCCACGCGGGTATTCCTGGTGCGTTCGTTCCAGTCCGCCATGACATCGCCGCGGGCTGAAACCACGCCACGGCCCGGTTGTGGCCGCTTTGCGCCCTCGCCCACCGGGCCGTTGCACTTCGGCTCGCTGGTGGCGGCCTTCGGGAGTTTCCTGCGGGCCCGCTCACAAGGCGCAGCGTGGCGGATGCGAGTGGAGGACATCGACACCCCGCGCGTGATAGCCGGCGCTGCCGAACTCCAGCTCGACGCGCTGCGCCGCTTCGGGCTGGACTGGGACGGCGAGGTGATGTGGCAGAGTCGGCGCATCGATGCCTACCGCGCCGCGCTGGAGGATCTGCGTGGGCGCGATCTGGTGTACGCCTGCCACTGCAGCCGCAGCGAACTGGGCGGCGCGCCGCATCGGCGTTGCGTCTCGTCGCACTCGGAACGACCACCGGCCTGGCGCCTGCGTGTGCCTGATCGTGATGTCCACTTCATCGACGCGGTGCACGGGCCGCAGCGGCAGAACCTGGCGCGTGAGGTCGGCGATGTGGTGCTGTGGCGCAGCGATGGCCTGGTGGCCTATCAGTTGGCGGTGGTGGTGGACGACGCGGCGCAGGGCGTGACCGAAGTGGTGCGCGGCGCCGACCTGATCGACTCCACCGCGCGCCAGATCTTCCTGCAGGAATCCCTCGGCCTGCCGACGCCCGCGTATGCCCACCTGCCCCTGGCGCTGGACGCCGAAGGCCACAAGCTCGGCAAATCGCAACAGGCGCTGGCGCTGGATGCGACCCGCCCGATGCCGGCATTGCGCGCGGCCTGGGCGTTCCTCGGCCAGCCTATGGAACCGCTCGAAAACACCCCCACCCTGCCGGCACTGCTGGATGCCGCGATCGCGGCCTTCGACCTGTCACGGGTGCCGACGCGTGGCCGATGCGTGGCGCATGGGGATCCAACCCAACCCCCAAGCCGGCACGGCCAAACGCACGAATCCTGACAAGAGCCGTTACCCTGCACGCTTTCAGAGCACGGACACGCATGCCCATGGCCCAGAACGCAAGCACCGATCGCTACCGCAAGGCCGCGGAACTGTTCCGCAACAAGGACCATGCGGGGGCACTGCAGTTGCTCGATGAGCTGATCGCCGCCCATCCGAAGGCCGCGCCGCTGCACTTCCACCGCGGGCGCTGCCTGGAAGCCATGGGCCAACGCGAGGAAGCCGCCCGGGCCTTCGACACGGCGCTGGCACTGGCACCCGACCACGTGGCCACGATGCTTGCACGGGTGACGCTGGCCGAAGAGAACCACGAGGAATTCGACACCGGGCCGCTGCTGCGTCGTGCCGTCGCATTGGAGCCGGACAACGCCACGGCGTTGTTTCTCTGCGCCCGTGCGGTGCTGGAAAACTATGACGGGAGCAAGGAGCCGGACGTCATCGAGCAGGCCCTCGCGCGCCTGGACCGCAGCATTGAAATCGACCCGACGCGCGCGGCGGCATGGGCCTGCCGCGGAAACCACCACCACCTGCGTGCGCATGGCGCAGAGGACGCGATCGACGTGGTGCACGATGCACTCGGCACGGGCTATGACCGCGCCGCGCTGGAACTGGCCCTGTCGGATCTTTCCCGAGCCGCCTCGTTGGCGCAGGACAACCAGTACGACCGCCTCTGCGCACGCATCGCCGCCCTGCTCGACCAGCCCGAACGGGCCGTGCAGCATATGGACAGAGTGCTCGAACGCCTGCCGGTCGACGCGTCGGCGCGCAGCTTCATCGAAGAGGAACGGGCCCGCTATGCCCGGGGCAAGGAAGGCGAACGCGACGAACTGGCGAGGATGCTGGAATCCGCCGGCGCAAGCGAAGGCGTCGAGCGCAGCGTGCAGGACGACATGAGCTATGCCCTGACCCACGCCACCGCCGAGCTGGTGCGCCAGGGAATGGATCTGCAGACCGCGCTGACCGCACTGGCCGGCGACGAGTCGCCCGAGGACCTGCAGGCCACCCAGATCGCCTTCAGCCTCTACGCCATGGCGCACGAGGCCGAGCCGGATATGGCCGAAGTGGACCCCGCCCAATTCCCCGCGTTCCAGCGCAAGCACGCGGAAGCCTGCGAAAAGGCCCTGGAACCACTCGGCTACACCCGCCTGGCCTACGCCGAGGCCCGTGGTATCAGCGCGCAACAGGGCCAACGCGCCCTGCTCGGCCTGTTCACCCATCCCGAATACGGCAGCGCCGCATCCTTTGCGATGAAGCCGAAGTGGCCCGGGCTGATCGGCTTTCTCCTGATGTTCCTCACCGGCCAGTGGAAGGCCGCGCGCATGCTCGAATGCGCGACGCGCTTCGACGACGACTTCTACATGAGCAGCCGCGCCGCCGGGCCGGACCCGTTCGAAACGGACGGCATACGCAATTTCTCCTTCGAGAAGCTCCCTCCCAAGGCCAGCCCACGCGACGTGGCCGAACGCCATATCGAACGGGTGATCGAACGCCTCGACGCAGGCCATGCCGTGGTGCCCGTCGACACCATCGAGGACATCGAAGCGACGTGGCGCGAGACCAGCGCACTCAAGCTCGAACACCGCCAGAGCATCGGCTACGCCACCGACGGCGAGTTGCGCGCGATCCTCGGCAAGCATTACGACAAACTCGCTGGTCGGGTGCGTGACCGGCTGAACCTGCTGGCACGTCAGAACGGCTGACACCAGGCGGACGACAAGCCACGTGCCGCGGAGCGCAAGCACCGCGGCACCTTGCCCCAAAGGGCAACTGCCGGCGGAGTGACGCGGCACTAGAATCGGGTCAGTCCCTACTCCCGGTTCCCGTCATGTCCCAGCCCCTGTGGATTCCCAGCGCCGAGCGCATCGCCGGCTCCAATCTTGCGCGCTTCATGGAGCGCGTGCAGGCCGAAACCGGCAACGCCGGTATCGTCGATTACCCGAGCCTGTACCAGTTCTCGATCGACCACCCCGAGCAATTCTGGCGCCTGGTCTGGGACTTCTGCGGAATCGTTGCCGAAGGCGAGCGTGAGCCGACCCTGGTGGATGGCGACAAGATGCCCGGAGCGCGCTGGTTCCCGAACGTGCGGCTCAACTTCGCGCAGAACCTGTTGCGCTTCAGCGATGATCGCGAGGCCATTCTGTTCCGCGACGAGGGCGGGCGCGATGAGCGCATCACCTACGCCCAGCTGCACCGTCGCGTCGCGGCGCTGGCTGCCGCGCTCAAGGCGCAAGGCGTGGTCAAGGGCGACCGCGTTGCCGGCTTCATGCCCAACGTGCCCGACACCGTGGTCGCGATGCTGGCCGCCACCTCGCTGG
>CAZTXX010000033.1:0-10452 GCA_964617405.1 uncultured Aquimonas sp.
ATGTGCGAGTTCGCGCCGGCCGACGGTTGCCGAGCAACGCAGGGAACGGCGCCTGTGCAGCAGGCGACGCGCGATGCCGGGGTGTCATTTCTTTGGGTTACCTTTCTTTGGACAAGCACTGCGCCGCAGGAGCGGCGCGAACGGCGAAGCCGGCCCCGAAGGGGCGCAGGGCAGGATGCCCGGAGTAAAGAGAACTGACTCGGCCGCCGCCGAGGCGGTCGAAACCCTCGCGGCAACGTTGAATACGAAGCACGAAAAGCCGCACCGTGTGATTTCTCGGACCCACTTGGCCCTCCAGCCTGGTCGGAGCCCCGTGAATGCGATCAACGACCGCAGGTCACGCTCAAGACCCTTGGCCGCAATCGTGGCCCTTCATCAGTGCCCACCGGGACTGATCGCCTGCGCCTCGATCAGTTCGCGTAGCGTCGCCTCGTTGGCGCGCGGAATCGGAGTGTGGCCGTCACGGCCTCGCGGTATGGAGCGTTCGGCATTGGCCGGCAGCAACCACAGCTCGAAATCGATGCCGTCCGCCGTGAAACGCACGTGCTGGATGGCGACAAGCCCCTGCCCTGGCAGGGTGATGCGGCGTTCGCCAAGCCGGTGCGCGATGCCGTTTTCGTGCAGGAAGTGCAACAGGGTGTCGCCGTCCCCGCAATACAGGTGCAACTGCACCGGTGAGTGGGCGTCCGCTGTCCCTTCCAGTGCTGCCCCCACCAGGTAAGGACGGAAATCGGCGAAAAAGCCCAGGGCTTCCAATGCCGCTTCGCGCCGTCGTTGCAATGCCTCGGCCTGGTCCGCGCTGCGGAACAGTCGTTGGTATGCCTGAAGTGCATGGAGGATTTCCGCTGCGGCTGGCCACTGGCGGCGATCCGGAGCGGGCGATCCGTGGCGCGACAAAACCCGACGCAGCGCCGTCTCCGGATCGTCGATGCGCTCTTCGCTCATGCAGCGCGCGGCCTGTTCCGCCAGCCACTGACGCTGCCGGGAGGGTGCCTGCCTGGTCATCAGAAGATGTCGAACGACTCGCGCTCGGTGGTTGCGTTGCGGCCCGCGTCGCTGCTGGCCGATTCCAGGCGCGCCACGTCCTCGGTCTTCATCAGCTCGCTGATCGCACCGGGCGTGCCTGCGGTGGCCAGCAGGCCGGTGACCGGGTCGATCCGCACCGTGGCGATACCGTTGGGAATCCGTGGTGTTGTTTCGGGGATGCCCTGCAACGCGACACGCATCGTGTCCACCCAGATCGGCAGCGCCGCACGCGCGCCGAACTCGCCGTTGCCCAAGGTGGAGAAGTCGTCCATGCCGACCCAGGCGCTGGTGACGATGCCGGCGCCGAAGCCGGAGAACCAGGCATCGCGATGATCGTTGGTGGTGCCGGTCTTGCCGCCGATGTCCTGGCGCTCGAGCACGCGCGCGGCACGCCCGGTGCCCCGTTGGATCACGTCGCGCAGCAGCGACTGGATCAGGAATGCGGTGCGCTCATCGATTGCCCGTGGTGCCAGCAGGGTTTGCGGTGGTCCGTTGACCTCGTCGGGTGCCTGGCCGGCAGGAACGACATCACCGAGGTTGAACCCGGCGACCTGTCCGCCGCCAGGCCCCCCGGTCACGAGGCGCTCGGGGCACTCACCGCAAGCCCGGGGTGCACGTTCGGCCTGAATCACCATGCCGTTGCGGTCGGTGACGTGCGAGAGGACGTGTGGTTCGATCAGGAACCCGCCGTTCACGAACACCGCATAGCCGCGTGCAGCTGCCAGCGGCGAGATCGAACTGGTGCCCAGCGCCAAAGACAGGTTTTCCGGCAGGCTTTCCGGTGTGAAGCCGAAGTTCTGGATATAGCGTTTGGCGTAGCTTGCGCCAATGGCGTCGAGAATGCGTACCGAGACCAGGTTGCGCGAGCTGACCATCGCCTCGCGCAGCCGCATCGGCCCGGAGAATGCATTGTTGTCGTTCGACGGGCGCCAGGAGCTGCCGGTGGAGCGGTCGTGGAACACCACCGGCGCATCGAGCACGATCGAGGCCGGATGGAATCCGCGCTCGAATGCCGCCGCATAGACGAAGGGCTTGAAGCTTGATCCCGGCTGGCGCAGCGCCTGGGTGGCTCGGTTGAACTTGTTGATGCCGAAGCTGAAACCGCCGGAAAGCGCGAGCACGGCACCATCTTCGGCCGACAACGTGACCACGGCTCCCTGGGCGACAGGAATCTGCGCAAGTTCGAATTCGCCTTCCGCATCGCGTGTCAAGCGCACGATGTCGCCCCGCGCCAGCACGTCGGCGGGCTTGCGCGGCGTTGCGCCGCGTCGGTCGGCGGAAACATAGGGCGCGGCCCAGCGCAATCGTTCCACCGGCAAGATGACTTCTTGTCCGTCGGCCAGCGCAAGGTGCGCTTCGCCGGTATCGATACCGGTCACCAGCGCGGGAATCAGGCCGCCCAGAGCGCGCGAGTCGCGCAGTGCCTGCTGAACGGCTTCGGGTGTGGGTTCATCGGCAAGTTCGACGTGCGCCTCCGCGCCGCGCCAGCCATGCCTGCGGTCGTAGGCCAGGAGGGCAGAGCGAACCGCATTGTTGGCTCCTTCCTGGATGCGCGAATCCAGCGTCGTCCAGGCCTGGTAGCCGCCAGTGAAGGCTTCCGCACCGTGCCGGTCCACCATCATCTGGCGCACCATCTCGGCCACATAGGAGGCTTCGAGTTCCACGGGCGGCTCATGCGGCGACGCAAGATTGGGCTCGTCCACGGCAGCACGATAGGCCGCCGGATCGATGTAGCCCAGTTCCTGCATGCGTTGCAGCACGTAGTTGCGCCGGATCATGGCGCGTTGCGGGTTGACGATGGGGTTGCCGCTGGAGGGAAACTTCGGAATCGAGGCCAGGGTGGCGGCTTCGGCAAGCGACAACTCGTCGAGTGATTTGCCGTAATAGAACTCGGCGGCGGCCACGATGCCGTAGGCGCGATTGCCGAAGAAGCTCTTGTTGAGATAGATGCCCAGGATCTCGTCCTTGCCCAGCTCGCGCTCCATCTTCAGTGCCAGCAGCATCTCGCGGAACTTGCGGGTGTAGCTGTATTCGGGGCTCAGGAAGAACATCCGCGCCACCTGCTGGGTGATGGTGGAGCCACCCGGTACGCGGCGATCGTCGGTGGTGGCCAGCAGCCAGACCGCGCGTGCGGTGCCGCGCCAGTCCACCCCGGGATGCTCATAAAAGCGCGCATCCTCGATCGCGATGAAGGCGCGTTTGACCTGTTCGGGCACCTCGTCGATGCGCACCGGTGTGCGCCGCGTCTCACCGAACAGCGCGACCAGCTTGCCGTCCGCGCTGTGGACCGAGAGCGGCACCTGGTACTCGACATTGCGCAAAACCTCCACCGAGGGCAGGCCGGGAGCCACCAGCCAGTAGAGGACGGCCAGAGCGGCGGCGCCGCACAGCGAGGCGATCAGGGCCAGGATCAGGGCCCACTTGGATAGACGTCGCAACAGAGACATTTCGCGGTAATACCAGAGGTTTGCGTTACTTCTTAAAGAAGAGTATAGAATGTTGCCGCAGGCGCCCGATACGTCGTTCCACGCGGTTCGGGCGACGGGGGGTCTGCAGGGGATCTCAGCCGATGATGGCTCACACTGTTGCCAAACCGTTAAGACTCGTTATTTAATGTGCCAACGCAGGAGTTGCGCGTAAGACTCCGTTGGAAGGGGAGAAATCGTGGGGCTGTTCGCTACCAACACTACACCCCTGATTGGCGTGGACATCAGTTCCACGGCAGTCAAGCTGTTGCAGCTCGGCCAGGCCGGGGGCAAATACCGCGTTGAACACTACGCGGTGGAACCGCTGCCACCCAATGCAGTGGTCGAGAAGAACATCGTTGAGGTGGAAGCCGTCGGCGAGGCGATCAAGCGTGCGCTGTCGCGTTCGGGTTCCCGTCTCAAGCAGGCCGCCGCCGCCGTCGCCGGTTCCGCCGTCATCACCAAGGTCATCCCGATGCAGGCCAACCTGAGCGATGACGAGATGGAGGATCAGGTCCAGGTCGAAGCAGCGCAGTATATTCCGTATCCCATCGAGGAAGTCAGCCTTGACTTCGAAGTGCTGGGCGCGGTGAAGGACAACCCGGAGATGGTACAGGTGCTGCTGGCCGCCACCCGAACCGAAAACGTCGAAGTGCGCCAATCGGCGCTGGAACTGGGCGGGCTCGCCGCCAAGGTGATCGACGTGGAGGCCTTCGCGATGGAGAACGCCTTCCGCCTGATCGCCGACCAGCTCTCGGTGCCCAAGGACGCGCTCGTGGCCCTGGTGGACGTGGGCGCCACGATGACGACACTCAACGTGCTGCGCAACCAGCGCGGCATCTACTCGCGCGAGCAGGTGTTCGGTGGCAAGCAGCTCACCGACGAGGTCATGCGCCGCTACGGTCTCTCCTACGAGGAAGCCGGCCTCGCCAAGCGCCAGGGTGGCCTGCCGGAAAGCTATGAAGTCGAGGTGCTGGAGCCGTTCAAGGAAGCGATGGTCCAGCAGATCAGTCGCCTGTTGCAGTTCTTCTATGCCGGCAGCGAGTTCAACCGCGTCGACCAGATCGTGCTGGCTGGAGGCTGCGCCTCGATTCCGGGCATCGCTGAACTGGTGGAGGAGCAGGTGGGCATCCTTACCGTGGTCGCCAACCCGCTCGCCAACATGTCCCTGTCCTCGCGCGTGCAGGCGCAGGCGTTGGCGCAGGACGCGCCGGCGCTGATGATCGCCTGTGGGCTGGCCATGAGGAGCTTTGACTGATGGCAAAGATCAACCTCCTGCCGTGGCGCGCCGAGCGCCGCAAACAGCGCCAACAGCAGTTCTACACCATGCTTGGCGCCGCCGCGATCATTGCGGTCCTCGCCGTTTTCGGCGCCAAGATGTACTTCGACTCGCTGGTCGAGGCGCAGCAGGCGCGCAACACCTACCTGCAGGAAGAAATCAAGCAGGTCGAGGCCAAGATCAAGGAAATCGACGAGCTGGACCGCAAGCGCGCCAGCCTGCTGCAGCGCAAGCAGGTGATCGAACAGCTGCAGGCCAGCCGTTCCCAGATGGTGCATCTGTTCGATGAGCTGGTGCGGACCATACCCGAGGGAGTGCGGCTCACCTCGATCAAGCAGGCCGGCAACCTCCTGACACTCGAGGGCATTGCCCAATCCAACGCGCGTGTATCGTCCTACATCCGCGCACTGGAAGGCTCCGGCTGGATGGCGCGCCCCGACCTTTCGATCATCGAGGCCAAGGGATCGGACAAGAACATGCCCTACCTCTTCAACCTCAAGGTCAGCCTGATCCAGCCCAAGGCGGAAGGTGCCGAGGATGGTGCCAGCGGAGGTGTCCAATGAGCGGGTTTGATCTTCGCAATCTCGACACCAGCAATCCGGGTGGCTGGCCGACTTCGGTCAAGGCATTTTTCTGCGTGATCCTGGTGGCGCTGATCCTGTTCCTCGGCTGGTATCTGGTCATCAGCGACCAACAGGACGCCTTGGCGGCGGAGAAGGCCAAGGAAACGACCCTGCGCAACGACTTTGAGCACAAGCAGGCGCGCGCGGTGAACCTGGAGCCGCTCAAGCAGCAGCTTGCCGACATGGAAGCCATGCTCCAACAGATGCTACGCCAGTTGCCGGGACGCACCGAGATGGCCGACCTGATCGTCGACATCTCGCAGACCGCGCTGGCCAGTGGCATCCAGAACGAACTCTTCCAGCCACAGGCGGAAATCAAGAAGGAGTTCTACGCCGAGAAGCCGATCGCGTTGCGCATGGTGGGCACCTACCACCAGTTCGGCGCCTTCGTGAGCGGCGTGGCCTCGCTGCCGCGCGTGATCATCATGACCATGCATGACATCTCGTTGAAACCACGTGATGAAAAGCGGCCGGGAGGCTCGCTGGTACTCGAAGGGACGATCAAGACGTACCGGTACCTTGAAGAGGACGAAACGGCGCCCGAAGCGCCCGCGGCAGGAGGGGCGCGTCGATGAGCATCATGCCCAACACCCACCGTGCCCGCGCGGCCCTGCTGGCTGCCGCTACCGCTTTGCTGCTCAGCGCCTGCGCACCTGGCATGGGCGACCTGCAGGCCTGGGTGGCCGAGGTCAAGGCCAGGCCACCGAAGCCGCTCGATCCCCTGCCGGTCATGCAGCAGTTCGAAACCTTCGAATATGCCGCCCAGGCATTGCGCGACCCGTTCAGCGCTCCTTTGGCCGAGGCCGATGGCGGCGGAGCGGGCTCGGGCCTGCGCCCCGATTCCACGCGGCGCAAGGAGCCACTCGAATCCTTCCCTCTCGACAGCCTCGACATGGTGGGGACACTCGGCACCGATGCCGACATGGTGGCACTGGTGATGGATCCGGAGCGCGTCGTCCACAAGGTCACGGCCGGCCACTACATGGGCCAGAGCGACGGACGTATCACCGCGATCCACGAGGATCGCATCGAATTGACGGAACTGGTGCCTGATGGTGCCGGCGGTTGGTTGGAACGCACGGCCCAAGTGGCGCTGGACGACAAATAGGGATGGGGGAAAGCACGATGACCTCGACGAAGCAAACACTCCAGGGAATGGCGCCGAAGATGAAGCTCCGAATCGCCGGGATACTCGGATCACTGGCTCTGATCACCGGTGGCGCAGCCGCTGCCAATACCTTGCAAGACATCAGCTACGCCACCGCCACCGATGGCAGCGTGCGGGTGGTGTTGCATCTGGCCGAGCCGGCATCCGGTGCCCAGACCTTCACCACGGACGATCCGCCGCGTATCGCGATCGATCTCCCCGGTACCGACAACCACCTGGCGGATCGGCGTATCTCCGTCGGCAGTGGTGCCGCCAACGCCATCAGCACGGTGGAGGCTGGCGGACGCACCCGCGTGGTGATCGACCTGTTCAATCGGGCCCAATACCAGGCGTTTGCCGACGGCAGTACCTATGTGATCGAGATCGGCGGGGCCGGCGCATCCAGTGCCGCGGCAACTCCGGGCCTGGCGGCCGATCCGGCCAAGCGCATCGGTGGGCAGAATCCGGCCATCACCAACGTCGACTTCCGCCGCACCCCGGAAGGCGCCGCGCGCATCCTGCTCGACCTGAACAGCGAGAACGTCATCGCCGATCTGCGAAGCGAAGGCCAGTCCGTCGTCATCGACCTCAAGGACGTGGATGTTCCGCAGTCGTTGCGCCAGAAGCTCGACGTGACCGACTTCGCCACCCCGGCGCAGTCGATCGAAACCACCCAGAACGGCGGCGGTTCGCGGGTCACCGTGAGGACCAGCGGCATGTTCGAGACCATGGCTTACCAGACCGGTGGCCAGTACGTGCTCGAAATTGCTCCCAAGCACGAGGCGCCCGCGCTGGAATCCGAGGTGATCGGCCTGGGCAAGGAAGAGAAGAAGGGCTACACCGGCACGCCGGTCACCTTCAACTTCCAGGACATCCCGGTGCGCACCGTGCTGCAGCTGGTTGCCGACGAGTCCGGCAAGAACGTCGTCGCGGCCGATACCGTGAGCGGCAACGTCACCCTTCGGCTTATCAACGTGCCTTGGGACCAGGCGCTCGACATCGTGCTGCGTGCCAAGAGTCTGGACAAGCGCGCGGATGGCAACGTGATCTGGGTGGCGCCGCAGGCCGAAATCGCCAAGTACGAAAAAGACATCGCGGACGCGCGCCTGGAAATGGAGCAGCGCGCGCCGCTGCTTACCGAGTACATCGCGATCAATTACGGCTCGGCCTCGGAAATCGCCAGCCTGCTCACCGACGAAAGCAAATCCGGCCAGGGCAGTGGCGGTGGCCAGGGCGCCGGCCAGCAGACCCGCGGCTTCCTTTCCCCGCGTGGCAGCGTCAGCTACGATCCTCGCACCAACACCCTGCTGCTCAATGAAACAGCGGAAAAGATCGCTGAAATCCGCGAACTGATCCGCTTGCTCGATCGCCCGGTGGACCAGGTGTTGATCGAGGCACGCATCGTGATTGCCTCGGAAAACTTCGCGCGCGAGCTCGGCGCCAAGTTCGGCATCAGCAGCGCGCGTCAGGAAGGCAGCAATACCATCATCGGAACCTCAGGTTCGCTCGCCGGCAGCGGCGCGATGGCTGGGGCGGCGTTGGACAATCGCCTCAATGGTCGTCCACCTCTTGCCGGAATCGGCAGTGGAGTTGCACTTGGTGACCGTCTCAACGTGAACCTTCCGGTGGCCAACCCTGCCGGAGCCATCGGCTTCTCGATCCTCGGCTCCGACTACCTGCTTGATCTGGAGCTTTCCGCGCTGCAGAGCGAAGGCCGCGGCGAGGTCGTGTCCAGCCCGCGCGTGATCACCTCGAACCAGCGTGAAGCCACGATCAAGCAGGGTCGTGAAGTTGGTTACGTCACCACCAGTGGCGTGGGTGCCAACGCAACCCCCACGGTGAACTTCAAGGAGGCCCTGCTGGAGCTGAAGGTTACCCCGACCATCACCCAGGATGGCCGCGTGTTCCTCAACATGGGCGTCAAGAAGGACGAGATCATCGGCTACGTGAACCTCGGCGAGTTGGGTTCGACCCCGGAGCTGGCCAGGCGCGAAGTCACCACGGCCGTACTGGTGGACAGCGGTCAGACGGTGGTGGTGGGCGGCGTATACGAGTTCACCAGCAGCGAGGACATCAAGAAGGTGCCCTTCCTGGGTGATGTGCCTGCCCTCGGCAACCTGTTCCGCAACAAGACCAAGGGCCATACCAAGGCCGAACTGCTGATCTTCATCACCCCCAAGATTCTGAACGTCGGTGGCCCCCGCGAGGGCTGAGCCACCAATCGGAACTGGTTCTTACATTACAAACGCAGGAAGCGACCCGGATCGCGGAGACACCCCATGAAATTTGCAGCCATTCTGAAAAGTCTTTTGCTGGTGACCGCCGTGTCGCTGCTCGCTGCCTGCGGCGGCGGCAGCAGCGGGGGCGATTCGGCATTCCAGCCCGCCACGGTCCGGATCAGCGCCACGCCAACGGCCACCTCCGTCGAAACGGGCAAGTTCATCGAGATCGCCGTCAAGGTGACCCAGGCCAACGGTTCGAATGTTGCCGATGGCACGGTGGTCAACAGCACCGTCACTCCTGCCACCAACGGAACATTGCAATCCATCGTCAACGGAACGACGGGTGGGACCAGCGGCACCACAGTGGGTGGAATCGTCAACTTCGTGTTCGCAGCAAGTTCTGCGGGCAACACCACACTCACCTTCTCCACCGCCAACGGAGCAGGCGCCTCGGTGACCACCTCGGTTGCCATCAACGTGACCCCAGGCCAGTCCGACAACTGGCAGATGTCGATCGAACTGACGCCTGAGATCATTCCAGCCAGTGGGCGCAGCGATGTTCGCGTGCGGGTGTCGCGCGCCAATGGCGCCCCGGTTGCGGATGGCACCCCGGTCAGCGGGGTGGCATTCCCGGCCTCGGCGGGCGCGTTCACCGAATCGACCACCACTACCGTGGGTGGCGTCGCGGTCTTCACCTACCAGGCCCAGGGAAATGTGGCGAATGTCGAATTGACCTTCTCCGCGTCGGAAGAAGAAAGCGGTCGCCAGATTTCCGCCAGTGCCACCTTGCAGATCGCGCGCGTGGACGACTCGAGGCTGCATCTCGCACCGGAACGCACCAGCCTGCCGGTGAACCTGCACGCGATCGATCCGTTCCTTGGTTCGCCCTTCATGGCGGAAGTCACCATCACCGTGAAGGACAGCAACGGCCAGCCGGTCAACTGCACCAAGGACGACGATGGTTGTCTGGCGGTTTCGATCAACCCGGTCGGAAACACTGGTGGCTTCACGACGCTTGATGACCCGGAAACGGATTGCGAGCCCGAGAACAACTGGAAGGGTTGCGAATTCTATCTGCGCATGGGCAAGGCCCCGCTGGGCGTGACCGCCGGCAAGGCCACGGTGTTCGTCCACTCGTTGAACTTCACCGGGCGCACCACCTTGACCGTGACGTTCACCGATCCGGTTACCGGAACCACGATCGCAGCGGCACAGGAGTTCCGGATCGTCGAGACCTCGCCGCCGCTGCCTTCGCAGCTGGGCCTGGTCGGGCCGACGAGCCCGATCTACGTCGCGGAATCCGGTGGCAACAACAGCGGCCAGGTACAGACATCCGTGATGGATCCGCTCGGCCAGCCGGTGCCTGATCCGGTATCGGGCGCCGCGGCGTTCAACAACTATCAGCTCGAGATCCTCGGCACGGGAACCACGATCAGCGCGCGTTTGCGCGGCATTGACGCCAGTGGCGCCACCGTGACCGGAACCAAGTTGAATCTCCGCACCACCGCGGGCATCGGTGGCGCCACCTTCATCGGTGGTGATGACGCGGCGAGCTATGTCCTCCGCCTGACGGCCGATCGTGCCGACAACAACGTGGACAATGGCATCAGCGACCCGGTGACAGTGGAACGCTCCGTAGTGGTTTCCGATGGGCGTCTCTACGACCTCGAGATCACCCAGCCCACGGTCA
>CAZTXX010000033.1:10552-16687 GCA_964617405.1 uncultured Aquimonas sp.
GGCGAGGAAGTGATCGGCAACCGCGAGATGGAAAGCGCGCGCCAGGTGAGCCAGGTCCACAGCGAGTCCAGCCTGAGCGTCGACTATCGCTTCAATCTCAACGACACGACCGGCAACAACGTCGACTACGGTGGCGTCCTGCCCTACGTGATCGGCCGGGCCGCCGATGGCAACATCGTCGCCAGTGCGCAGACCAACCAGATCGGTGTGGCCACCACGAAGCTCAACTTCCCCGTGTCATGGTTGGGCAAGAGGATCATTGTCTGGGCGCAGGGAGATCGTGCGATGGGTCAGGCTGGCGCCTCGCCGCGCAAGGTAACCGATGTCGAGTACGCGCATTTTGCGGGTGTTGCCCCGGCGCGCCTGGTGGTCAGTCCCTCGGTGCTGCCTGCCAACACGACGCAACAGGTCAGTGTTTGCCTGTATGACGCCTTGGGTGCGCCTGTTGGTGGCATCCCGGTCTCGTTTGCCTTCAACGACGCCACCGGTGTGAACAAGGTGGATGGCACGACGCAAAGCGGCACGGCAGGCTCACTGACCGCGTTCGGTAGCGGCTGTGCATTGGTCGAGGTTTCCACGACCGGGCTGCAGGATGGCGGCGGCAATATCCCGCCCATCCAGCCGACCTTGCTGTTTGCAGCGGCCGGGGCGCAGGCAACGGTCGAATTCAGCTTCAACGTGATGACCCTGATGGCCTCGCCTTCCATGATGACCAGTGGCGGTACCGTGACGCTGACGCTGATCGACGCGTCCGGCAATCCGCTGTCGGGCTTCCGGATCGTGGGTACCTGCGAGGCGAGCGGCGGGGCGATCATCAATATCCGAACCGCTCCGGGGATCACCAACGCGAACGGTCAGACCACCGCGGTCATGGTGGTCGACAATCTCAACCAGGCGGGCGGCTCGGGCTCGGCGGTATGCGAGTTCCAGACAACCGACGGTGCGGCAAAGGCGACCGTATTGTTTGAGGGCAAGGACGTATGTGAGGGTGTGCCAACCAGTCCGCCCCCGGCCGGGTGCGATGATCCGGGCGGCGCTTCCCACTTCAATCTCTCCGCTGTCATGACGGCAGGCATCAATACCTCCACGTTCTACTCCATTCAGGAGGTTCCGCCGAACAGCATGACCAGCTGCAGCGTTCCCGGTGCGCCCTCGCCGGGTGTTTATACCTGCTACTTCGGCATGTATACCGCAGGAACCGCAGTGACGTTGACGGCTATCAAGGCTGGCCCTGGAATAGAGGAGCCACTCTGGAGTGGCGCCGGCTGTACCCCGGATCCGTTGAATCCGTACATCGCGACGGTGTCGATGTCAGAAGCGCGGGTGTGTCTGCTGCACTGGTATTGAGTCGAATATGTTTTGTTTCACGGAGAAGAGCTGCCTTGGGGCAGCTCTTCTCCGTTTTGGAAAAGCGTGGCTCGAAATGCTGTTGGCGCATCGGTTTGCGCGGGGCCAGCCGCTGTGACAAGCTCATTGCAGCCGAGGTCCAGGAAAGTCGACTGATGCCGACCCATCACCCGCCTGAAGAGAAGAGGCC
The DNA here is from genome assembly GCA_964617405.1 of uncultured Aquimonas sp. Taxonomy (GTDB): domain Bacteria; phylum Pseudomonadota; class Gammaproteobacteria; order Xanthomonadales; family Xanthomonadaceae; genus Denitratimonas. The sequence continues at coordinate 12,090 of CAZTXX010000033.1, forward strand.
TGATTGCCGGCACGTAAGGTTCCGCTCCCTGTTGCCGAGCGTGCATCAGGTGCCGTGCGGGAATTGTCGTTGCAGGCCGGAATCCTGACCACGTCATGAGCCGAAAGCTCCTCAAGCAAGGCGAAGTGCTCTTTCAGGAGCACGACGAGGGCGACTTTGCGTATCTGGTGGAGCAGGGCCGTGTCCGCGTTTCGTTGCGAGCGGACAGTGGCGAGCTGAGGCTGGCCGATCTCGGGCCTGGTGATCTCGTCGGCGAAATGGCGCTGATCGACAATGCACCACGTACCGCGACCGCGGTGGCACTGGAAGAATCGGTGTTGCTGGTGATCGACCAGACCCATCTCGCCGAGCGGATCGCCCATACCGACCCGATCGTGCGCGCCCTGCTGGGCGGGCAGCTCAAGCGCTACCGCTCTGCGCTGGCTGCGATGCAGGGGCTGGATTCTCCCAGCAGCAGCGCGGACGGTGACGACGCGCTGGCGATTTCGAAGATCAGACTGGAATCGCAGTTGCGCGAGGCGCTCGAAGCACGCCAGCTCCAGATGTATCTGCAGCCGCTGGCCGAAGTGGCAAGTGGCCGGATCGCCGGCTACGAGGCATTGATCCGTTGGCATCATCCCGAGCGCGGCCTGATCTCGCCCGGCGAGTTCATCGCGCTGGCCGAAGAAACCTCGTTGATCGTGCCAGTGGGGCAGTACATGATCAATGCCGCGATTTCCGCATTGATGCGGATGCGGGCACAAGGCGTTGCACGGCTGCCCTTCCTGTCGATCAACGTTTCCGCGCGTCAGTTGCGTGAAGCTGATCTGATCAGCTCCCTGCTGGAGCGGCTCCACGCGGCCAGCCTGCCCAACGAATCGATCAAGCTTGAAATCACCGAGAGCCAGGTGCTCGACTACCCCCAGGCGCAGGACGTGCTGGCCAGTTGCCGCGCGGCGGGGATCCGGGTGGCGCTGGACGATTTTGGTACCGGATTCTCCAATCTGAGCCACCTCAGCGCGCTTTCCTTCGATACCGTCAAGATCGACCAGGCCTTCCTGCGCGACCTGGAGGCCTCCGAAAAGGCATCCGCCATGCTCGACGCCATCGTCGGCCTGGTGCGGGCGATCGGCGCCGACGCGCTGGTTGAAGGGGTGGAAACCGATGCGCAGCTGAACACCCTGCGCCGCCTCGGCGTGCGTTATGCGCAGGGCTACCTCATCGGTCGCCCGCAGCCGCTGGACGAAACCCTGGCCAGACGCTGACCAGGCGCCGCAAGAAGCCTGGCGCTTGCGGGATGCGCGCCCGTGTCCGAAGCCTTTTGCGCTGCCGGACCGACATTCACCTCTCGCTGTGGTGTCGGAGCGGTGCACCGCTAGAATCGGAACCTTTCACCACCGGCCGTGTCCAACATCGCCGGGCCAGAACCGGACAATCAGAACAATGGATACAGTGATGGACGAGCCGAGGCCGGCAACCGAACAGGCCCCTTTGCAAGCCACCTTTGCACGTTTGCGGGATGAGCTGTCCGAACGCATCGTCGGCCAGCCGGAGCTGGTCGAGCGGTTGCTGATCGCCTTGCTGGCCGATGGACACCTCTTGGTTGAAGGTGCGCCCGGGCTGGCCAAGACCACGGCGATCAAGGAACTGGCCTCGCGCATCGAGGCGGATTTCCATCGCATCCAGTTCACCCCCGATCTGCTGCCTTCCGACCTGACGGGCACCGATATCTACCGGCCGCAGGAAGCGCGTTTCGAGTTCCAGCCGGGGCCGATCTTCCACAACCTCGTGCTCGCCGACGAAATCAATCGTGCACCGGCCAAGGTGCAGTCTGCACTGCTGGAGGCGATGGGCGAACGGCAGATCACCGTCGGGCGGGTCACCTATCCGTTGCCCCCCCTGTTCCTGGTGATGGCCACCCAGAACCCGATCGAACAGGAAGGCACCTATCCGCTGCCGGAGGCCCAGCTCGACCGCTTCCTGATGCATGTGCGCATCGGCTATCCGCGTGCCGAGGCCGAACAGCGCATTCTTGCGCTGGCGCGCGAGGCGGCCCGACCCCGGGCGCCACGCAGCGACGGGCAGGCGGCGCGCATTCCCGTTGATGCGATCTTCGCCGCTCGTGAAGCCATCCTCGATCTGCACGTGTCGGCCGAGGTGGAGCGCTATCTGGTCGAGCTGGTGCTGGCGACCCGTGATGCCACGCCCTATGGCGCGGAAATCGCCCGCCGCATCGCGTTCGGTGCCAGCCCGCGCGGCACCATCGCCCTGGAGCGTTGTGCCCGCGCGCACGCGTGGCTGGCCGGGCGCGACTACGTGGGTCCGCAGGACGTGCACGCCATCGCGCACGATGTGCTGCGCCATCGCGTACTGCTCTCCTTCGAGGCGGAAGCCGACGGTGCCAGCAGTGACGAAGTGATCGACAGCCTGCTCGATCGCGTTCCCGTTCCCTGATTCCGGCTGCTCATGGCAGGGATGGACGAGGCGATTCCCGGCGTCCGGTTCGATCTGCGCGAACTGGTAGCGCTGCGCACCCGCGTTCCGGCGCTTGCCCGTCTGGCACAGCGACGTAGCGCGGAGGATCTCTCCGGTTCGCACCAGTCGCCGTTTCGCGGGCGCGGCATGGAGTACGCCGAGTCGCGACCCTACGCCGCGGGTGACGATGTGCGCCATATCGATTGGCGCGTCACCGCGCGCAGCGGTCGCACCCACACCAAGCTTTTCCAGCCGGAGCGTGAACGCACCACGGCCATCGTGTATGACCGATCTCCGGCGATGGCCTTCGGCACGCGCGGCTGCTTCAAGTCGGTGCAGGCGGCGCGTCTTGCCGCGCTGATGCTCTGGCTTGCGCAACAGCAGGGCCATCGTCTGGCCGTCGCCGCGAGTGGCCCCGCCCCCGAACTGGTGCCGCCGGCGGGTGGGCGGCGTGGTGTATTGCGCATCCTCGATGCCTTGGTGGCCTGGCAACCGGAACTGGAGCCGGTGACGGATGATCCCGCGGCACGTCTGGCGCGGTGTCTGGAGGCCTTGCGCCGTGTACTGCGACCGGGCAGTCAGGTGCTGTTGCTGCTGGACGCGCGCAGCGTTGGCGGTGCCGCGGCCTCGGCCATCGCCGGGCTGCGCGGTCACCATGATCTGGCCGCCTGCCTGATCGAGGATCCCATCGAGCAGGCACCGCTGCCATCCGGTCATTACCGTATCGGTGATGGCTCGAACATCGGGCAGGTGTATCTGGAGTCGCGCCAGGCGCAGCAGCGCTGGCGCGCGCACTTCGAGCTCCAGCGCAGCGAAGCCATCGAGCACCTGGGTCGCGCCGGTGTGCGCAGTATCCTGGTGTCCACCGATGCCGATCCGGTGGATGCGCTCGCCGCGCTGTTGCGTGGCGCGGGCGCCGGGATTGGCAATACGGGGAAGGTCGCGTGATGGCGGAAGGCCCCGAGTTGATCGATATCCTGCTGCCTGCCGCGCCTGGCTTCTGGCCACCGGCACCGGGTTGGTGGGTGCTCGCCCTGCTGCTGACGGCAGTCCTGATCCTGCTTGGGCTGCTGCTTCGCCGCCGGTTGCGCATGCGCGCCGAATTGGCGTGGCTGCGGGCCGCGTTGGATGCACTGGGTGAGCGATTCCCCGAGCCGCAACAAGCCGCCGAAAGAACCGCCGCACTGGCGGTCCTGTTGCGCCGCATGGTGTTGCGCAACCATCCCGACAGCGCGGCGCTCACGGGCGAGCCTTGGCTGGAATTTCTCGACGGCGACGATCCCGCGCGCCCGTTTTCGCGGGGCGACGGGCGTCTGCTGTTGGATGCGCCGTATCGGCGCACCGTGGACCCCGCACAGGCTGCGACGCTGGAAACCCTGGTGCGCGCCAGTCTGCCGCGCTGGCTGGAGCGTTCCCGTGTTTGAGCTGGCCTGGCCTTGGGCGTTGCTGGGCTTGGCGTTGCCCTTGCTGGCGCGCTGGTTGCCGAGGGCACGCGAGCACGGCGGTGCGGTGCTGCGCGTGCCGTTCTTCGCGGAACTGCTGGCGCTCACCGGGCAAACGCGCGCCAGCACCGCCAGCGGGCGTGTCTGGCTGGCCGCATTGGCCTATGTGCTTCTGTGCGTGGCCGCGGCGCGTCCGCAGTGGTTGGGCGAGCCCGATGCACCGCTGCGCAGTGGTCGCGACCTGATGCTGGCGGTGGATGTCTCGGGCAGCATGGCGGCCGAAGACATGCGCGTGGCGGGCCGGCAGGTGGATCGGTTGACCGCCGTGAAGATCGTGCTCGACGACTTCATCGAGCGACGTGTCGGGGACCGCCTCGGGCTCATCCTGTTCGGACAGAACGCCTACCAGATCACTCCGCTCACCTTCGACCGGGAGAGTGTGCGGCATCAGCTGGATACCAGCGTGGTGGGTCTGGCTGGTCGCGAAACCGCGATCGGTGATGCCATCGGCCTGGCGGTCAAGCGCCTGCGTGAGCGCCCCGCGCAACAGCGCGTGCTGGTCCTGCTCACCGACGGTGCCAACAACGCGGGCGCTTTGCAGCCTTTACAGGCTGCCGATCTGGCCAAGGCGCACCAGGTGCGCGTCTACACCGTGGCTTTCGGGGCGGACGCGCAACGCGGCCCGTTCGGCATGATGCTGCC
>CAZTXX010000034.1:0-16546 GCA_964617405.1 uncultured Aquimonas sp.
CCCAATTCGAGCACGGCTCATGGCGCGCCTGGATCGAGCCGGGATTGTTTCGCCCGGACGCGGTGACCACCCTGGTCAGCGTCATCGCGGCGCTGGTGGGCCTGCTGTTTTTTCTGGTGTTGCTGGAACGGCAGGGCCGCATCGCGCGTGGCCTGCCGCCAGAGGCGGGCGAGGGGAACGCCATGCGTGTCCTCCCCACCGCCCTGGCCGCCACCCTGGCCTATCTGATGCTCAATGCCATCGCGCTGGCGCCAGTGATCGTCGCCTGGGCCTGGGGCAGTGCCAGCGGCGATGCCATGGTGCTGCTGCTCGCGCTGTTGGCGGGGCTTGTGCTGAGTGCCGCACCGCTGGCCTGGGTGTCGGTGGCGGCGGGGTTCTTCTATCCGGCCATCCTGCTTGATGGTGCCGGGGCTTGGGCCTCGTTGCGCGGAAGCTTGCGCCGGGTGCGCGGGCGCTGGGTGCCAAGTGCCAGTCTTGTGAGCTTGATGATCCTGATCTGCTTCGGGTTGCTGGGCACGGTGGGGGTGTTGCCTTTCCTCATCACCGGCGCGGTGGCGTTCGGGTTCGATGGCATTGATGCACTGTTGCGACCGGGCTGGCTGGTGTGGGGGCAGGTGCTGTGCGCACCCTTGATGGCACTTGGCCTGCCACTGGCGACGGCGGGGTATCTGGTTTGCTACGAGGACCTGGGCCTGCGCCAGCCTGGGCGCGGCGGTCAGTAGAACGCGTACCGCACGGCCTGGATCAGGAAAGCCAGCAGAAAACCCGACAGGAAGAACAGGTAACTCAGGCGCAGATACGGGTACTTCTTCGCCGCAAGATAGGCACCCAGCCCGTACACGTCACGCGCGATGGTGTCGTAAACCTGCCCCGGCTTCACGCGCGCCGCCAGCTCGCGCAGGAAGCGCTCCTGGTCCATGCTGGAGAAATGGCCGAAGAAGGCGATGTTGAAGTGTTCCGGCAGGTTTTCCCCGGCCAGCGGCACGCGCCGGTACTTGGGCAGCACCGAAAGAATGGCCAGCAGCAGGGCGATCAGGGTGAACACGCCCAGCACCGCCATCGACACGCGGTACTCCCCGCTGCCCACCCGCCCCAGCACCAGGGTCAGCACGATCGAGGACACCGTGATGAGGATGTTGGCCTTGGTGTCTGCCATCATGGAAAGCTGAACGTGGTGCTGCTGCATCATGCGGAACAGGTGGTCCACGCTGGAGCGCTCGCTCGCTTCCGCAAACGGTGAGGGCGACGCCTGCTTGGCGGTGTGGGTGTCTTGACCGGTTGCTGACATGTGATTGGCTCCTGCAACCGGCGCATCATAGGGCCTGTCTCCCGCCGATGCCCGGTGAGGCACGCACCGAGGCTCTCCCGCGGCCACGATGGAAAACGGTGGAATACATGGATCTGACCCAGTGGCTTGATCATCAACTCGCGCTTCACCCGGCGGCCATCGATCTTGGCCTCGAACGTATCCGTGAGGTGGCTTCGCGGCTCGACCTCGCGCGGCCGGCGCCACGCGTCATCACCGTCGGCGGCACCAATGGCAAAGGTTCCACGGTGGCCTTCATCGAGGCCATCGCGCGTGCCGCGGGGTACCGCGTGGGTGCCTACACCTCCCCCCACCTGCTGCGTTACAACGAGCGCATCCGCATTGATGGGGCGCCCGTTGACGATGCCTCGCTGGTGGCCGCCTTCGAGGCGGTGGAGGCTGCGCGAGCCGGGGTCACGCTGACCTATTTCGAATTCGGCACGCTCGCTGCGCTCCGGCTCTTCGCCCGTGCCGGGCTCGATCTGGCGGTGTTGGAAGTGGGCCTGGGCGGGCGGCTCGATGCGGTGAACCTGGTCGATGCGGATGTCGCCGTCATCACCACCATCGCGCTCGATCATACCGAGTATCTGGGCAACGACCGCGAAACGATCGCCCGCGAGAAGGCCGGCATCCTGCGTCGCGGCAAGCCGGTGGTGATCGCGGAACTGGATCCGCCCGACAGCCTGTTGCGCGAAGCGGCACGCCTGGAGGCGCCGATCCTGCGGGCCGGGCGCAACTACCGTTTCCGCGACGAGGGCGAGGGTTGGGTGTTCGAGGACGACCGAGATGCCCTCTCATTGCCCAAGCCGGGGCTGCGCGCACCGGCGCAGCGTGCCAATGCGGCGGGGGCAATCGCGGCGCTGCGCGCCTTGTTGCCGCCCTTGTCCATCCCCGATGCGGCCATCGCCCAAGGTGTGGCGGATGTGCGTCTGGCCGGGCGCATGCAGATTCTGCCCGGCCCGGTCGAGATCGTGCTCGATGTCGGCCACAATCCGCAGGCCGCGCAACAGCTTGCGAGCTGGCTGCAGGCACATCGTCCGCGCGGTGCCACCCAGGCGGTGTTCGCGGCGCTGGCCGACAAGGATGTGGCCAACGAGGTGGCCGCGATGATGGGCCAGATCGACATCTGGCACCTCGCCGGGCTGGAAGGCATCCCCGGGCGCGGACAATCGGTCGGCCAGCTCTGGCAGAAGGTCGGAGCCTTGCTGTCGCGCTCGCTGGCGATGCGCCACGCTACCGTGGCCGAGGCGCTGGCGGCGGCGCGCAAGGCCGCCCGACCGGGCGATCGCATCGTCGTCTTCGGCTCCTTCCACACCGTGGGCGAGGCGCTGGCGGTGCTGAAAACGCCGACCTGAAGCTGACCGGCGGTTGCGCCTGCACGGGAGCCGGGGCGGCGCCCCGCTATAATTCGCCCTGATCCAGTCCGGATCGCTTGCGGGAATGCTGCCGTGAAACAGCGACTCATCGGTGCCGCCGTGCTCGTGGCGCTGGCCGTCATCTTCCTGCCGATGCTGATCGGCGGGCCGCGCGAGTCCGATATCCGCTCCGCGCCGGTGCCGCTCGACATGCCAGAGCGCGATGGCCGGCACTTTGAAACGCGCGACCTGACGCTTCCGCCGCCCACGCCCGCGATCACGCCGGTACCCGATGCCCTGCAGGATGCCGCCGCACCAGGCGAGGCCGACCGCATCGTCACCATCGACACCACCGATGCACCCGCGCGCATCGACGCCGTTTCCGGCGTACCGGTGGGCACGGTGGCCCCCGCTCCGGCGGCCACCGCCCCTGTGACCGCGCCGCCGCCGGTTTCGACACCGGCTCCTGTTGCCACTCCCGCACCGAAACCCGCGCCGCGCCCGGTCAGCGCGGCGGAGGGGCGCTATGCGGTGAACCTTGGCAGTTACGCCAATGAAGCCAATGCGGCCAGTCTGGTGGCGCAACTGCGTCAACAGCGCCTGCCGGCCTACAGCGAGACGACCACGCTTGCGGGCAAGTCCGTGCAGCGCGTGCGTGTGGGGCCCTACGCGCAGCGCTCCGAGGCCGAGTCGGCGCGTCTGGATGTGCTCAAGGTCCGCTCGGATCTGCCCAACGGGATCGTGTCGCTGGAAGGCGAACGCAATGCGCCGGTCGCCGCGCGGCCCGCCGTGGCTGAAGGCTTCGCAGTGCAGATCGGCGCCTTGCGCAGCGAGGCCGACGCCAATGCCCTGCGCGACCGTGCCCGCGCCGCGGGCTTCTCCAGTTACGTCGAGCGCGTCGATACCGCCACAGGTCGGCTCTGGCGCGTGCGCCTCGGGCCGGAGTTGCAGCGTGCCAATGCGGACAAGCTCAAGACCGACGCCAAGGCGAAGCTCGGTGTCGATGGCAACGTCGTTCCCCATCCCTGATCGCGTCGCGTGCTGACCTGGATCGACATCGCGTTGCTGGCGATCCTCGGCCTGTCGGCCGTGGTCGGCATCTGGCGTGGGCTGGTCAGCGAGGTGATGGCCCTGGCGGTGTGGATCGCCGCGTCCTGGCTGGCGCTGGCGGCCGGCCCATCGGTCGCCGACATGTATGCGACCTGGGTCGATTCGCCGATGGCGTGCTGGCTGCTCGGTTATGCGAGCGTGTTCCTGGCGGCCCTGATCGTCGGGGGGCTGTTGAACTGGCTGCTCGCACGACTGGTGAAAAGCACTGGGCTGTCGGGTACCGATCGATTGCTGGGCCTGGGTTTCGGGCTGGCGCGCGGGGCCGCCATCGCCTGCCTGCTGGTGCTGCTGGCCGGCTTCACGCCGATGCCGCAGGAAGCCGTATGGCGCGACTCGCAACTGCTGCCCGGATTCGCGCGTGGCGCCGAATGGCTCGGGAGTTGGTTGCCGGCCACCCTGGCGGAACACCTTTCCTTCGAGCCGTTGCAGGCGTTGTTGCCGGCGTCGATGCCCGCTTCGCTGGCGTTGCCCGATGCTGCCGGCGCCTTGCCGGCCGAACCTCCTCCCGCCGCACCGGAGCCCCCGGTGCAGCACCCCTGAACAGGACCAGATCATGTGCGGAATCATCGGCATCGTGGGCGCCGAATCGGTGGCACCAGCTCTTTATGACGGATTGACCGTGCTGCAACATCGCGGCCAGGACGCCGCCGGCATGGCCGTCATGGACGGCACCCGCATCCGCGTCCACAGCGGCAAGGGCCTGGTGCGCGATGTGTTCGATGAAGACCATATGCGCCTGCTTGGCGGGCGCATCGGCATCGGCCATTGCCGCTATCCGACCGCGGGCTCGGAAGGCTCGGACGAGGCCCAGCCGTTCTACGTCAACTCGCCGTATGGCATCGCGCTGGGGCACAACGGCAACCTGGTCAACACCGAGGCCTTGCGGCGCGAGGTGTTCGAGCAGGATCGGCGCCACATCAACACCCAGTCGGACTCGGAAGTGCTGCTCAACGTGCTAGCGCACGAGCTCGCTCGCCACGATTCGCTGTCGCCCGATGCGGTATTCGATGCGGTGGCCGGGGTGCACCGGCGTTGCCGTGGCGGTTATGCCATCGTCAGCGTGGTGCTGGGGCTGGGCCTGCTAGCCTTCCGCGACCCGCACGGCATCCGCCCACTGGTGCTGGGCCGGCGTGAAAGCGCGGCCGGGGTGGAATATGCCGTGGCCTCGGAAAGCGTGGCGCTGGACCTGACCGGCTTCACCCGCCTGCGCGACCTGCAGCCGGGCGAGGCGGTGATCGTCACGCCGCAGGGCGAACTGCACGCGCGCCGCTGTTCGGACAAGGCCGAGCACGCGCCCTGCATCTTCGAATACGTCTACTTCGCCCGCCCCGACTCGATGATCGAGAACGTCTCGGTGCACAAGGCGCGGATGCGCATGGGCGTGAAGCTGGGCGAGAAGATCCTGCGCCTGCGCCCGGGCCACGATATCGACACCGTGATCCCGATCCCCGATTCGGCGCGCGACTCAGCGCTGGAAGTCGCCAATGTGCTGGGGGTGAAATACCGCGAGGGTTTCATCAAGAACCGCTACGTCGGGCGCACCTTCATCATGCCGGGGCAGGGCGAGCGGGTGAAATCGGTGCGGCGCAAGCTCAACCCGATCCCGCTGGAGTTCCGCAACCGCGTGGTGCTGCTGGTGGACGACTCCATCGTGCGCGGCACCACCAGCCGGCAGATCGTGCAGATGGCGCGTGATGCGGGCGCGCGCAAGGTCTATCTGGCCTCGGCCGCGCCGGCCGTGCGCTACCCCAACGTCTACGGCATCGACATGCCCGCGGCCAGCGAGTTGATCGCGCATGGCCGCAGCGAAGAGGAAGTGCAGGCCGCGCTCGGTTGCGACTGGCTGATCTATCAGGATCTGGCCGACCTCGAATGGGCCGTGGCCGAGGGCAATGACGCGCTGACCGGGTTCGACTCGTCCTGCTTCACCGGTGAATACGTCACCGGGCTGGAACCGGGCTATTTCGAGCGCCTGAGCGCGCAGCGTTCGGAAGAGGCGCGCAACCAGCGTCGCCTGGCCGGGTGAGATTGGCCGGTGCGATGACCGACCCGTTTTCCTGGCCCAGCCTGCAACACGCTGCGGCACATTGCTGGGCGTTGGGTGACCCGGCACAAAAGCTGGCCGCCACGCACGCTGCATTCGCCGCGTTCTCCGCAGGTGTCTTGCCGTTGGCGAACGATGCGGACTGGCCGGCGATCCCCCCGGTTGCGCAGGTGGGGCGGCCACAGCGACCGAATCTGGTCGCGCCGCGCCAGCTCGCGGCGCGTGGTCTGGGCTCGCCTGAAGGCCGTGCGGCCTTCCTGCATGCCATCGCCCACATCGAATTCAATGCCATCAACCTGGCCTGGGACGCGGTGCTGCGCTTTCCCGGCATGCCCGAGGCGTATTACGCCGACTGGGTGGCCTGCGCCGACGACGAGGCGCGCCACTTCGAATTGCTTGCCGCCCGCCTGGCCGACTTCGGCCATGCCTATGGCGATTTCGATGCGCACAACGGCCTGTGGGAAATGGCCGAAAAGACCGCCGCCGATTGCCTCGAACGCATGGCCCTGGTGCCGCGCGTGCTGGAAGCGCGGGGCCTGGATGTGACACCCGCGATGATCGACAAGCTCACCGCGCTCGGCGACCCCGCCACGGTGGCGATCCTGGAAGTCATCCTGCGCGAGGAAGTGGCGCACGTCGCCGCCGGCACGCGCTGGTATCACCATCTCTGCGCCGCGCGTGGCCTCGAGCCGCAAAGCACCTTCATCGACCTGTTGCGCCGGCACGCCCGCGATGTGCTGCGCGGCCCGTTCAACCACGATGCACGGCGCGAAGCGGGTTTCGGTGAGGACGAAATGAAGGCCCTTGCGCTGCTCGATGCGAGGCCATCCGCCAAGTGATCGGCTTGCCCGACCGCAACGCCGGGTCGTCCGGCTCAGGGCAATGGTGCAGGCCGGCTTACTCGGGGCAGTCGAGCCACAGGTTGAGCGCGGCGGCGATGTCGCGCCAGTCGAAGGCGGCGATGCCAAGATCGGCATTGGCGACATAGAGCACCCCGTAGGGGAAACGCTCGCTGCTGCCGGGGTGCAGGGCGATGCCGTCGGTATTGCGGGTGACCTCACCGCTGAAACTGCCCAGATAGGCCAGGGTGACGCGGTCGAACACGTGGAAGCGATTGATCTCCCAGCCCTGGTCGGTGGTAATCCAGTAACCGTTGCCGCTCTGGCACTCGTACAGGGCGATGCCTTCCATGTCACCGGCGTACAGGCCTTCACCCAGGTGCACACCGGTGTAGTTGCCGGCGAGGTCGTAGATGAGTGCGCCGCGCTGGCGGAAGTCGGGATGTTCTTCGGCGATGACAAGGCGGTCGAGTGCGGGGTCGCCGACAATGGATTCCACCCAGCGCAAGGCGCTCTCGTCATCGGTGCCACCAAAGGCGTCGAGGGTGAAGCTGCGGATGGGGTCGTCGTCCAGCCTCACCCGGAAACGCTTGATGCGCTCGCCCAGTTGTTCCGGCGACAGATCCCCGCCTTCGAGCACATAGCTGTCGGTGACCAGCAACTCCACTTCACCTGGTGCCGTCTCCTGCAGCCACAGCCCGTAGGGCGTCTTCAGCACACCCTCACCGACCCGTCCACGCAGGATGAAGTCGGGCAGCTCGAAAATGCTGACGCTGGCGGCATCGCGTTCCACCACGAACAGCCAGTCGCCGAAGGTCGCCACGCCGTTCGGATATTCCAATGTGCCACGCTCGCCCACCTCGCGCAGCAGTTCGCCGGTCTCCCCGTCGAACACCAGCAGGGTGCCACCGTGCTTGCCGCTGACGATCACGCGCGTCTGGCCTTCGGGCGACAACCAGGTGGTGAGCGAATCGACCTCCACCTCGGGGACATCGACACTGACGAATGCCTCGCTGATCGTGGTCGAGGCCAGCCCGTCACCGCTCGGGGCGACGGTCGTCGGGCGTGGCGGCTGCCCGGCGCAGGCGACCAGCAGCATGGCACCGATGCCAAGGATCCAGCCTCGCGAAAAGGCGGCATGGGCGAAAGAGGTGGCAGGCACGTTGCGACTACTCCGGTCATCCGAAGCCCGCCGCAAAAAGGGAGGGCGTGGCAGGACGCAGGCACTATAGCCAGTGGCCGCGACGTGGCAAAGTAGACGTCGGTCCAGTATCCGGAATCGGACGGCAGTGGCACAGGTACGCCAAGACAGCGCGGCAAGCACACACGCGGGGCACTGCCATGAAGAGCCTCCGGTGCATGAAGCGCATCACGACCACCACGATCACGGGCACCACGACCACACCCCCGTGGTGACCTCGGAAAACCGCCGCGCGGTGCTCCTGGCATTGGTGCTCACCGCGTTGTTCATGAGTGTGGAAGTGGTCGGCGGCATCCTTTCCGGCTCACTCGCGCTGCTGGCCGACGCTGGCCATATGCTCGTCGACGTCGCGGCACTGGCGCTGGCCTGGGCGGGGTTCCATTTCGGTCGGCGCGAAGCCGACGCACGCAAGACCTTCGGTTACCTGCGGCTCGAGGTGCTGGCCGGGTTCGTGAACGCGATGTCGCTGTTCCTGCTGGTGCTGTGGATCGGCTGGGAGGCCATCGCACGGCTGCGCGCACCCGCCCCGGTGCTGGCCGGGCCGATGCTGGCGGTGGCCTGTGCCGGACTGCTGGTCAATGTCCTGGTCTTTTTCATCCTGCGCCGGGCCGATACCGCGCACGTCAACATCCGCGGCGCGATGCTGCACGTGCTGGGCGACATGCTGGGCTCGGTGGCCGCCATCGGCGCGGCCGTGGTCATCCGCTTCACCGGCTGGACGCCGATCGATCCCATCCTTTCGGTGCTGATCCTGCTGTTGATCCTGCGTGGCGCCTGGCGACTGCTGTCCGGCACCCTCCACATCCTGCTGGAAGGCGCGCCGCCCGACATCGATATCACCCGGTTGTCACATGATCTGGTGGCACGCGTGGATGGCCTGGCCGGCGTCGAGCACGTGCACGTGTGGTCGATCACCTCCGGTCGACCGGCGGCAACACTGGAAGCACGCCTCGCCCCGGGCGGCGACCCGCGCGCGGTGACCGTCGCGATCAAGCATGAGCTGGCCGAAACCTGGGGCATCGGGCACAGCACGGTGGAAGTGGTCTGGGAGCACGGCGGAAGTTGCGCGCTGGAGTCTGGCGACCCTATGCCGGGGTGACGGTGGGTCCGTCTCCCACGAAATCCGCAGGATTCGATTATTTCAACGGACTTTCGCATCGCGTCTGGCGCGGGGTCTTTCGCAATGGCTGGATGCTGTCGCATGGGTTTCGACCGCCTCAGCGGCGGCCGAGTTACTTCTCTTTGCTTCGCCAAAGAGAAGTAACCAAGAGAAAGGCGACCCCGGGGCATCGCGCGTCGCCTGCTTCGCCGGCGCCGTACCCTGCGTTGCTCGGCAGCCGTCGGCCGGCGCGAACTCGCACATCCATGTGCTCGAACAGTCGCGCCTTTCCCCGCCAGCTGCCTGTGCTACTCGGCGCGATACATGGGGACCCGGTAGATCAAGAGCAAAAGCCGGCCGGTGACGAGCCTCCACGTTTGTGGGAGCGGGCTTGGCCGCCATGGTTCAAGTGGCTACATCGGTGTTTTCCAGGCCAGGCAGTCTTCGAAGTTCCACAGATAGTGGACACAGATGCCTCCCCCGGTACTTGCGGCGATAATGGTCGGTCTGCCCATTGGATGGAGAACCGGATGAAGGCCCGCAGCCTTCCCATCATCGCGCTGGCGGTCCTGCTGGCATGGTCGTTCTGGCGCAGCGCCGGCTGGCTGCAGCTGTGCGCCGGCATTGCCCTGTTCCTGTTCGGCATGCAGCTGCTGGAGGAAGGACTGCGGCGGCTGGCCGGCGGCAGTCTGGATCGTTGGTTGGCGCGCTATACGGCGAACCCGTTGCGCTCGCTGCTGTTCGGTGTGGGGGCGACCGCCGTGCTGCAGTCGAGCACCGTGGTTTCTATGCTGGCGATCGCGTTTGCCAGTGCCGGCCTGGTTTCGCTGGCTGCCGGCATCGCCATCGTGATGGGGGCCAACCTCGGGCCGATTCCCGGCATCTGGCTGCTGGCCCTGGCCGGCCATGGTGTCGACCTGTCGCCAATGGCGTTGCCGATGCTGGTTTTCGGCGTGCTGATGGGCTTTGTCGGCGAGCGTGGGAAGGCCAGCGGGCGCGTGGTGTTGGGCGTGGCCTTCATCTTCGTCGCCATCGATGAGTTGCAAGGCGGGTTTTCCGCGTTGGGTGGAAATCTTGACCTGTCGCAGATGCAACTGGATGGCTGGCTCGGCAACGTGATGTTGGCGGGTATGGGCCTGCTGGCGACCGTGGTGCTGCAGTCGAGCCATGCCACCCTCATCCTGGCGCTCACCGCGTTGGCCAACGGCCAGATCAGTCTTGGCCAGAGTTTTGCCATTGCCGTGGGCGCGAACGTGGGAACCAGCGTGACCACCGCCTTCATCGGCATGCTGGGTGCCACGCGCAGCGCCCAGCGCCTGGCATTGGGTCGCCTGTTGTTCAACGCCTCCACCGCGCTGGGTGCGCTGCTGTTGCTCACACCGCTGGGCTGGCTCACCACCCTGGTCGCGCGCCTTCTGGGCATGGCCGACAGCCCCCTGCTGCAACTGGCGCTCTTTTTTACCCTGTTCAATGTGGGCGCGGTGGCGGTGTCCTGGCCCTGGCGTTTCGGCTTGCAGCGCACCCTGCGCCGCTGGTTGCCGGACCGGATCGACGAGCGCCGTGAAACAGTGCCCACCTCAGAACCGATCCGTGCCTACTTCCTCTCGGAGCAGGCGCTCGAATCGGCCGACGCGGCGGCGGCAGCCGTTTCCCGCGAATTGCAGAGCTTCACCCAGCTTTGCCTGGAAGTGGTCGGCCGCACCCTGCTGATGCCCGACGCGCTGTTGCGCCTCCCGCCGCAGGAGTCCAAGGCCGCCGAGCCGGATGTTTCACTGCCGGAAGAAGACGCCGATGCGCTCTACCACCATTACGTCAAGGGCGTGTACGCCGATATCCTCAGCTTCATGGGGCGACTCGACGAACCAATGGACGAGGCGCACCAGCATTACTGGAGCCAGTGCCAGTTGCGCGCGTTGCACCTGGTTAACGCGGTGAAGGACGGCAAGCACCTGCAGAAGAACCTCGCCCCGCGCCTGCGCGAGCCGGCCTCACCCCTGCGTGACGCCTATCTCACGCTCTGGCGGCATCTGCTGGCGCAGTTGCAGGAGATGTACGCGTTCACCGAACTCCCCACCGTGACGACCGGCCTGCACCTGACCGAGATCGCGGCGCGCGCGGACCAGTTTCAGGCGGCTTTCCGTCAACGCCTGTTCACCATGGTGCGGCGCTCCGAACTGGATGGGTTGAAGATGGGCTCGCTGATGAACGATCTGGGCTATGTCAGTCAGATCCTCCTCAACCTGCGTACCGCGCTGGCACCGGGTGACATGCCCGAGCCCTTGCGCCAACTGGCCGCGGAAAGGCAGGGCGTGCACGCCGCCGCGCAGCGGCCATGACTGCGTCCGGGCAAATGGGCATACTGACGAAGTTGCTTTGCGGAGATGCGTGATGAAAGGCCATGCCGAAGTTGTCGACTACCTCAAGTTCCTGTTGCGCGGCGAGCTCGCCGCACGCGACCAGTACTTCATCCATTCGCGGCGCTATGAGGATTTCGGCCTGCATGCGCTGTACGCGCGCATCCATCACGAGATGGAAGAGGAAACCCAGCACGCCGATGCGCTGATGCGTCGCATCCTGTTTCTCGAAGGTGACCCGGACATGCGCCCGGAAGCCTTCGAACCGGGGCGCGATGTGGAGGACATGCTGGAAAAGGACTTGGCCACCGAATACGCGGTGCGCAAGCATCTTGCCGACGGCATCGCCCTGTGCGAGCGCCACGGCGACTATCTCAGCCGCGACCTGCTGCTGAGCCAGCTCAAGGACACCGAGGAAGACCACGCCTACTGGCTGGAAAAGCAGCTGCGCCTGATCCGAACCCTGGGCCTGGCGCTCTATCAGCAGAGCAAACTGGGCGACGACGGCGCCTGATGGCCACGGGCCCGGTGACCGGGCTTGTCGCGACGGCTGCCCTCACGGATGCCATGAACGCGCTTTTTCCGTTTCTGCTTGCCCTTGCCTGCCTCCTGATCGTGGCGCTCGCAGTGACGCTGGTGCGCACGCGTTCGCACCTGCATGCCCTGCGTGCCCGGGCACAGGCGGAGCAGCAGGCGCATGACGTGGCCTTGCGTGTCGAGGCCGTGGCGGCCGAGCGCGAGCGCATTTTCAGCGACCTGCATGATGACCTGGGCGCCAAACTGCTTGGCTTGGTCCATGGTGCCGACTCGCCACACCAGGCCGATCAGGCGCGTGCCATCCTGCAGGACCTGCGCGATGTGGTCACCCGTTCGCGCGGCACGCCCGGCACGCTTGGCGATGTGCTGGCCGACATCCGCAACGAGGCCACCCAGCGCCTGGCCGCCGTGGGTGTCGGCCTCGTCTGGCAGGAAGTCGACGAAATCCCCGATCCACCGCTCGACATCGAGCGCAGCCTGCACCTGCACCGCATCGTGCGCGAGGCCATCAGCAACACCATCCGTCATGCCCAGGCGCGTCGGCTTCGCGTGCGCCTGCGCTTTTCCGGCGACCAGCTCGGGCTGGAGCTGACCGACGATGGCGAGGGCGTGGATATCGCCCCGATCCGTGCCGGTACCGGGATGCGCTCGATGCGCGAGCGCGCGGCGGAACTTTCCGGCGACATCCGCTGGACGCCGGGCACCGAAGGCGGCACCAAGGTGTTGCTGTCGATGCCCCTGCGTGCCGAAGCGGGGACCGGCAGCCCGTGAACATCTCGCGCGCCCTGGTCGTGGACGACCTGGCCTCCAGTCGGGCCTGGTTGTCACGGGCCCTGGAGCTGGCGTTTCCCGGTGTCGTGATCGACGCGGCCGCCAGCCTTGCCGAAGCCGCGGATCTGATCGAGCCGCCGCCGCCGCTGGCCCTGATCGACCTCGGGCTTCCCGATGGCTCCGGCGTGCGACTGATCGAGCGCCTGCGTGGCCGGTCGATGTGCGTCGTGGCCACGGTATTCGATGACGATGCCCACCTGTTTCCCGCACTCCATGCCGGTGCCGAAGGCTATGTGCTCAAGGATCAGGGCCCGGATGCCCTGGCCGAAATGCTGCGTGGCATCGCGGCCGGCCAACCACCGTTGTCGCCCTCCATCGCGCGGCGCCTGCTGCGCCATTTCACGCCCGCCGCGCCAGCTCCCGCCGAAACCGACCTCACCCCGCGGGAGACCGAAGTGCTGCGCCTCACCGCCAAAGGTATGACCCGCCAGGAAGTCGCCCAGGCGCTGGGCATTTCCGCCCACACCGTGGCCGGATATCTCAAGGAGGTCTACCGCAAACTCGCGGTAAGCAGCCGCGCCGAGGCCGCCCTGGAAGCGGTGCGCCGCGGGCTGGTGGAGTAGGGCGGGCAACCGCAATACAGGTGGTCGGTGCGACCGGCGCGGCGGGCCCTGATCTGTTTCACGTGGTTGCGCATCGGCCTGCGACACCCGCGGTCGCAGAGCGGATGCTACGCTGCCGGCAGTCCGCCCCGCCTGCCGCCATGCCCAATACCACGCTGCGCTATCTGGAAACCCTGCGCGCCATCCCGCGCCACCCGCGCAAGACCACGGTCGCCGAGGTGCACCAGCACCTGCTGGCGGCCGGTTACGACATCGACAAACGCAGCGTGGAGCGTGACCTGCGCAAGCTCTCGGTGCCGTTTCCGATCACCTGCGACGAGGGCACGCGCCCGGTGGGATGGTCGTGGGGTGCGGGCGCGGCGGACCTGATCGCGCCGGGCCTGTCGGTCGGAGAAGCACTGGAGCTGGAGCTTCTGGCGCGTTATCTCAAGCCGTTGTTGCCGGCCAATGCCTGGGCCGCTTTGCAGCCGCGCCTGATGGCCGCAAATGCCGCATTGACGACGTTCTCCGGTGCACCGCTGGCGCGCTGGCGTACGCGCGTGGCGGTGATCGGCGACGGCCCGCCACTTGGCCTGCCGGATGTTGCACCGGAGGTGATTGCCGCGGTGCACGAAAGCCTGCTGCAGGGCCGCCGCATCGCCGCCGATTACCGTGCGCTCGAATCGCAGGAGCACCGGCGCTACGACATCCACCCCATCGCCCTGGTGTACCAGGGCCAGGTCGGCTACCTCGTCGCCACCTTGTGGGATTACACCGATCTGCGCCTGCTCGCGCTGCACCGCATGAGCCAACCCGAATTGCTCAATGCGCCCGCGCGGCAACCTGTGGATTTCGATCTGGACGCCTACCTGCGCGAGCAATCGGTGTTCGACCTGCCCGGTACCCGCGAATTGCGCCTGACACTGCGCGTCCACGGCTGGTTGGCCCGTCACCTGGAAGAGCGCCGCTTGTCCGACGACCAGCGCATCGAGCCGGAAGACGGGCCCGAGGCACACATCGTGCGCGCCACCGTGCGCGAAAGCGAGCGCCTGATCTGGTGGCTGCGCAGCCACGGCAATGCCGTCGAAGTGCTCAAACCCGCCGCCCTGCGCCGGCGCATGGCCGAAGAATTCAATGCGCTCGCCACGCGCTACGCGGAGCCGTCCACGTGAACAGGCATCAACCGATTCGGTCGTTCCGACGAAAATCGTCACTGTTCCGGAACATGGCATTCGCGCTGCTCGTGGCATTGGTCGCGGCGCCAGCCCACGCGCTCACCGTCTTCGAGGTACCCTACGCCTCGCAGGCCGATATCAAGGTCTACCGCGCCCGCCATGCATCCGAAGCCGACCTGCGCATCCACTGGGTACGTTATCGCAGCGACGCCAAGGGCGATGCGCTGTGGTGGCCTGCACCCTACGCCTCGCAGGCTCAGGTGAAGATCCACTACGTCAAATACGCCTCGCAGGCCGACCTGAAAGTGTACGAAGCCGACTACATCGGCCAAGCCGGCTGGAACGGCCCACCGCGCGGTCTGGGGATTCGTTGATCGGTGGATTGATGTCTCTCTCCATAATCGCGAATGCTCGGATCCATTTTGCTGTTGGCGGCAAGATCGGGATGAATCCCGATACCCACCGAGGTGATGTCGCCGGGGTCGCGACACACCGCGTCGCAGCCCTGTGTCAGCATCCCGCCGACCGCATTCAACGCATCCTGAAACCGCCCGCCGACGATACGCACACATGACCGCCATCAATCCCACCTTCCTCCAGCGTGCCAGCGGTTTCGTCCGCGAAGCCCGCAACATCACCGTGCTCACCGGTGCCGGCATGTCGGCTGAAAGTGGCATTCCCACCTTCCGGCAGGCACAAACCGGGCTCTGGGCGCAGTATTCGCCGCAGGTGCTGGCCTCACCCGAAGGCTGGCGACGGGATCCCGGCGTGGTTTGGGGCTGGTATCTGTGGCGCATGGCCGGTGTGCGCGCCGCGCAACCCAATGCCGGCCACCGCGCCCTGGCCGAAGCCGCGAAAACCCGCGACCTCACCCTCGTCACCCAGAACGTCGACGACCTGCACGAGCGCGCCGGCAGCCACGACGTGCTGCACCTGCACGGCGACCTCTTCGCGCATCGCTGTTTCGCCTGTGCGCGCCCGTTCGACAACGTGACCCTGCCCGAGATCAGCGCCGAACCGGCCCCCGTCGAGCCGCCGGGCTGTCCGCACTGCAAGGGCCGCATCCGCCCCGGCGTGGTCTGGTTCGGCGAAGACCTCCCGGCAGAGCCGTATCGCGCCGCCGTCAAAGCCAGCGAATCCTGCGACCTGATGCTCGTCATCGGCACCGCCGGCGTCGTCTATCCTGCCGCCGGCCTGCCCGCCATCGCCAAACAGCGCGGCGCGCGCATCGTCGAAATCAACCCCGAGGAAACCGAGCTCTCACCGTTGGCGGATGTGTGTTTGCGGGGCAGGGTGGCGGAGGTGTTGCCGGGGCTGTTTTGGGAGTGAGGCATCGAGCTGCTCGACGTACAAGCCGCGCTCGCGGCGGTACGCTGCGCGTTCGGCCTCGTTCATGTGGGCGGTCTAGATCAGCGCTGCCAGTCTGGCTTTGCCGTCCCATCGGTCGGGTGATCCGGGTTTGCTGGGCACAAGATGTCCTTGGTCTCGAAACTGTTTTTTCCGGGCGTAAAGAGTTGGTGCGCTGATACCGGTCTCCCGGCTGATCGACGCCACGCTCTGGTTCGCAGGCGGCATCATCCTGCGCGCCATCTGTTCCTTCAATTCCGTGCTGTAACGGCTCATGGATTGCTCCTATCGCCCCCTCATAGGCGGGTTCAATGGAGCGGACATCTATGATGACAGAGGGGGTGTCGGTCGAGTCTTGTTCGGGGGGAAGGGTGCTTGCGGTGGGAGGCTCGTTGGCGCATGGCTTCACTCCGGGGTGGATGGGAGTGGTCAGTATCCGGAGCGGTGCGACATGTGGCGTCGCTTTGATGGGGCATTCCGCGCCGTTGCCACCCTCTGAGCGGCCTTGCACATCTTGATTGACGGCCATGTGAGCGGTGCGCATGATGGAGACGCATTCAACTGGGCGATATCCGCATATGGATGCCCTCAAAGACACAGCGAGAGGTTCCACGAAATGTCGTTCCAGACGCCCCGTAGTATTGATGAGATGCTCACGGCGATCCACAAGCGTGAGTACCTGATGCCTGCGATCCAGCGCGAGTTCGTCTGGGGTGTCGATCAGATCACCAAGCTGGTCGACAGTCTAATGCGTGGATACCCCGTCGGGTCGTTCCTGCTCTGGGATGTGAAGCCCGAGACAGCAC
>CAZTXX010000035.1:0-16145 GCA_964617405.1 uncultured Aquimonas sp.
CCCACCCCATCCGCCACCTGCGGTGGCTCTGTCAAAGGTGATTCCCCGGCCACCGCGCTTGCAGGCGCGATGGCGTTCGCAGGCTCGCAGCATCCGCTGCTCGAAAGCCCTGCTCACCCCATCCGCCAGTTTCGGTCAGCGCCCTTTCCCGGCTTCGGGCAACACCAGTTCCGCGGCAACGGCCAGGTGGTCTGAGGAGCCGTCGGGCAAGGCCCAGCGGCGTTCCACTTTCACCTCGTCGGACACCAGGATGTGGTCGATGGCGCGGCGCGGCTGCCAGCTCGGAAACGAGGGGATGCGATCCGGCGGCGGGCGCAGTGGCGAGAGCCGATAAAGCGCGTCCATCTCGGTCGAATCGCATTCGCAGTTGAAATCACCCATCAATACCTTGTGGCCGGGCCCGGTCAGCAGTTCCCCGAGGAATGCCAGTTGCGCGCTGCGCGCCTTGGGCGACAGGGACAGGTGCGCGACCGCGATAGTGAGTGAATCGATGCCATCGCCATAGCGCACCAGCAGCGCGCCGCGCCCGGGGATGCGGCTGGGCAAGGCGTAGTCCACCACCTCGTCCGGCTCGGTACGGCACAGCAGGCCGTTGGCGCTGGCGGCGATGCCAGCCAGGCGGCGGTTCGGCTGGTGGCTCCAGAAGGGAAATCCGGCGCGTTCGGCCAGGTAGTGGGTCTGGTTGACGAAGCCCGAGCGCAGCGAGCCGGCATCAGCTTCCTGCAGGCCGACGATATCGAAGCCCGCCACCTGCTCGGCCAGTGCATTGAGGTTGCTGCGCTTGTCACGGCTTGGCAGCACGTGGTTCCACGAGCCGGTGAGGTATTGGCGATAACTGGAGGTGGCGTGCCCGGCCTGGATGTTGGCGCTCAACACGCGCAAGCGCCGCACCGGATCCGGTGCGGCGGCCTGGGAGGAAAGACGCGTCCTGCTCATGCAACGCAACTGGGGTTGATCGGCCCTGGCTTCAAGCCAGGCGTCATTCGACGTTTCGGCGTGCGACGCGCTCTTTGGCGATCAATCCGTCGGTGATCTCCAGCATGCGCTTGAAGCCGCCTTCGCGCGGCGCCATCACGCGGTACTTGCCGGCAACGACGATGGTGGGGGTGCCCTCGATGCCCCACTCGGTGCCGCGCTCGCGTGCATCCGCGATCTTGGCGTTGACGGGGAAGCTGTCGAGTGTGCTCAGGAACTGCTCCTTGTCCACGCCGTACTCGGCATAGAAATCGGCCAGATCCTCGATCTTGTTGATCGGGCGGCGCTCGGTGTGCAGGGCTTCGAACAGCGCATCATGGGTCTTGTCCAGCACGCCCATGGTCTGCGCGGTGTAGAACACGCGGCCATACACTTCCCAGATGCCACCGAATGCCGCCGGCACGTATTCGAACTTCACGTCTGCCGGCAGGGTCTTCTTCCACTCGCTGACCAGCGGCTGGAAGTGCGCGCAATGCGAGCAGGAATAACCGAACACTTCCGCGACCTCGATCTGGTCGGCACTGGTGGCGGTGGGCTTTTCGAGCAGGACATAGTCCTGCCCCTCGACCGGCGCCGCCGGCTCGGCCTGCGCGGCGGCGGAAAAGGCCGCGGCGAACAGGAGGGTGCTGGCAAACGCAGCGGCACGGAAGGCGAGGCGTTGGAACATGGGGTTCTCCAGATGGTGAAGATCGGCCGGCGCGGTCCGGCCCGAGACGGCAAGTAGACCACAGCTTGCCGGCAAGGTTCCTGCTCCCGCCGAAGATGCGTGATGCAGGCCGCCGAAACGAGGATCCCCGCACGTGGCGGGGATCCTCGGAACATCTTGCCGCGAACGGATTGTTTTCTCTTACTGGGCCGCCTGCATCTGCGCGATCTCGCGCTGTGCCAGCCAGCGTGCGGCCTGCAGCATGCCTTCATGGCCGCGATCACCCGTGGCCACGACGCGATACTTGCCGGCCACCACGAGGGTAGGCGTGCCTTCGATGCCCCAGCGCGCAAGGGTCTTCTGGCCACGCGCGATCTGGGTGTTGACGGCAAACGAGGAGGCCGTAGCCTTGAGTGCCTGGGCGTCCACGCCCAGCTCGCCATAGAGCTTGGCGATGTCGTCGATCTTGCCCCCGCCCAGCCGCTGCTGCTCGGCCAGCGCCTTGAACATCCCCGAATGGGTCTGATCCAGCACGCCCATGGCCTGGGCAGCATAGAAACCGCGTGCGATCGGCTCGAAGGCGCCATGCGACATCGGCGCGTGAACAAAATTGACCTGGGGCGGCAAGGTGGCCTTCCATGCCGGAACCAGCGTATCGAGGCGGGCGCAGTGGATGCAAGTGTAGGAAAACACCTCGGCGATCTCGACCTTGCCCGGCGGGGTGCTCATGACCTGGGGCGGATCGATGATCTGGTAGTCGGTGCCTTCGCGCGGCTCGGGGCCTTCCGGCACCACGGGGGTCGAGACCTCGGCCTGGGCGCTGGCCGTCGATGCGTCCGATTCGGTCGATGCGGCATCTTCCGCCACCGCATGCCCGGCATGGACATCGGCATCGGTATCGACGTCGGATTCGACAACGGCTGCCGGCTCCGTCACCGGTGCAGCCACAGGTGCGGTCACCTCGGCCGCAAGAGTCGACGATTGCGCGGGTGTGGCGGGCTCGTTGCCACCGCAGGCAACCAGTGCCAGCAGGGCCAGCGGCAACAACCAACGTGCCATGAGGGGCGCTGCGCGGCTCACTTGGCGGCCACTTCGGCGGCGGCGTGCAGACCTTCGATATAGCTTGCCAGCGCCTGGATCTCCTGATCACTCAACTGCTTGGCCACGTCCACCATGATGGTGTTGGCGTTGTCGCCACGCCCCCAGGCAATGCCGGAGCGGAACGACTCGAGCTGCTTGACGGTATAGGTGGCGTGCTGGCCGGTGAGCGCGGGGTAGGCGCTGAGCGGGTTGCCGTGGCCGGTCGGGCCGTGGCAGGCAAGACAGGCGGGAATGCCGCGCGCAGCGTCGCCACCGCGATAGATCTTTTCGCCGATTTCGTAGAACTTGCGACCGGCGTTCGGGCCATCGGCGATCACGCTGTCGTCGGCGATGCCGGCATTGACGGTGAGCGTTGCGTAATAGGCACCCAGATCGCGCATGTCCTGCGGGCTGAGCACTGCGGCCATGCCGAGCATCACCGGGTCCTCACGGGTGCCATCCTTGAACAGGGCGAGCTGGCGCGCGGTGAAGGCTTCACCCTGCCCGGCCAGCTTGGGATACATCGGCACCATGGAATTGCCGTCCATGCCGTGGCAGGCCGAACAGACGGCCGACTTGGACTCGCCGGCGGCCGCATCGCCCGCCACCGCCGGGCCATGCGCGTCGGTCAGAGCCACCGCCTGCGCGGGCTCGGCATCCGGCGCCGGAGTGACTTCGGCAGGTGCAGGGGTTTCCTGGGCCGTGGCGTTGAGGGCCAGACCAAGGCCGAGGGCCAGTACGGCGACCGTGCCACAATAGCGACGCAAGTTCATGTGATGCTCCGCGAGGATATGTCCGGGGTGCGTGCAGGATGATGCTACCGCGGCGCGGGGCAGGCCTCTTGCAACGCGCCGGCTCCGCCTCCGCCCGTACCGACTCGCCATGCGGCGACCGGTTGCGAGAGCGCCATCCCACGGCGCAGAAACGATGGAATTATTCCAGCCGGCTCCGGGCCGGTCAAACCAAGAGACGATGCCGATGGCCGAGGCCAACCTGTTACGCACCGCGCACTACCTCAAAAGTGTGCACGAATTGCACCAGTTGCCGGCCGATGACGGCCTTGAGGTGGCGATTGCGGGCCGCTCCAACGCCGGAAAATCCAGCGCCATCAACGCCATCACCGACCAGAACGCGCTGGCGCGCACCAGCAAGACGCCGGGGCGCACCCAGCAGCTGGTGTATTTCGAGGTGGCGCCGCAACGCTTCCTGGTGGATCTGCCAGGCTACGGCTACGCCAAAGTTCCGCCCGGTTTGCGCGACCATTGGCGCGGATTGATCGAAACCTTCTTCCGAACGCGCGCGGCACTGCGCGGGCTGGTGGTGGTGATGGATGTGCGCCACCCGCTGCGCGACTTCGACCGTCAGATGCTCGACTACGGCACCGCGCGCGGACTGGCCTGCCACTGCCTGCTCACCAAGGCCGACAAGCTGCCGCGCGGACAGGCGGCGCGTGCCTTGCTCGAAGTGCGCAAGACCCTGGGCAACAAGATCGGTGTGCAGCTTTTTTCCGCCACTTCGCGTCAGGGTGTGGACGAGGCGCGTGCGGTGTTGGCGAACTGGCTGGCTCTGGGTGAAGGCCCGGCCTGATCGCTGCACGCCTCCCAGCCACCGTGAGGTGGCGCACTGGCACCCGGTACCGCACGTATCGATTCAATCAGGACAAACCGGTTTGACGCGACTCCTCACCCCAGTCCATCCTCGCGCCTTCCGCGCGGCGTCCGTCCAGGTGCCGTTCATCCCTCTTACGATCCGGAGCAAGGCTCATGAGTGCACCCACCACCCCGGCAACCGCCGGCCCCGCCGAGGCGTCGCTGCCCGTGTTCCCGCAGATGCTCGGCCATCCGCGCCCGCTGTGGATGCTGTTCATGACCGAGTTCTGGGAGCGCTTCGCGTTCTACGGCATGCGCTGGGCGCTGGCCCTGTATATCGTGGCGCAGTTCTACGCGGGTGACAGTGCGGGCGAGGCTCCGGCCAGTCGGCTCTATGGCGCCTATCTGGCTCTGGTCTACGCCGCCGCGTTGTTCGGTGGCTACGTGGCGGACCGCGTCATTGGCTATCAGCGCTCGATCCTTCTGGGCGCGATCATCATGGCCACCGGCCTGTTCATGATCGTCCTGCCCAACGAGCAGCTGTTCAAGTTGGGACTGGCCACGATCATCGCCGGCAACGGCCTGTTCAAGCCGAATATCTCGACCATGGTCGGCAAGCTGTACGCCACCGGCGACGAGCGCCGCGATTCGGGGTTCACCCTGTTCTACATGGGCATCAACGCCGGCGCCCTGGTCGCGCCGATCCTGACCGGCTGGCTGGCCGAGCGCATGTTCGGCGGCTCGCCCGACATGCCGGCGTACAAGGTGGTGTTCATCGCCTCGGGCATCGGCATGCTGATCAGCCTGGTGTGGTTCTGGTTCGGGCGCGCGCAGCTGCAGGGCATCGGCCGTCCGGTCGAGGGCGCCGGGGGAGCCCAGCGGGTGGTGTACACGCTGCTGGGCACGCTGGCCTCGATCCCGGTGATCTATTTCCTGCTCGCCATCGACGCCAGCCAGCTGCAGTGGCTCCTGACCGCGCTGTTCGTGGCGCTGTGCGTGCTGATCCTGCGCGAAGGCTTCCGCGACGGCGCGGTGCGGCGCGACATGGCCATCGCGATGCTGATCATCTTCGCCTTCAACGTGCTGTTCTGGATCTTCTTCGAACAGGCCGGCAGCTCGTTCAACTTCCTTGCGCAGAACATCGTCAACCGCGATTTCGGCGGCTGGATTTTCCCGGTAGGCTGGTTCCAGTCGGTCAACTCGTTGGCGATCATCACCCTTGCACCGGTCATCGCCTGGATCTGGGTGAAGCTGGGGCGTGCCAATCCGTCCATCCCGCGCAAGTTCGGTCTCGGCATCATCTTCAACGGCCTGGCGTTCCTGCTGCTGATGTTCGCACTGTCCAGCCTGGTCGATCCGCAGAGCCTCAAGATCCCGTTCTGGACGCTGTTCATGGTTTACGTGATCCAGTCGGTGGGCGAGCTGTGCCTGTCCCCGATCGGCCTGTCGATGGTCACCAAGCTCGCGCCGGTGCGCCTGGTCGGCTTCGGCATGGGCGGCTGGTTCCTCTCCACCGCGATCGGCAACAACCTCTCGGGCATCTTCGCCAGCCACGTCAGCGGTGAAGGCGGCATGAGCGTGGACTCTGCACTGGCCGGCTACACCTTCGGATTCTGGGTGCTGCTCGGTGCCGGTGTGTTCCTGTTCCTGATCGCCCCCCTGATCCAGAAACTCATGCACGGCGTAAAGTGAAGACAGCATGTCTTCATCCCGTGCAGGCCATGGATGGCCGGTGACACGGGATCCAATAGTCACCAAGCGGCGGCCTCAGGGCCGCCGCTTTCGTTCTCCGGCCTGGTGCGATAATCCAGCTCACCGCCATCCGGACGCCCCACCATGAAACGCCGCGATTTCCTGCTTTCTTCCGTTGCCCTCGGCATCGCGGCAGCATTCCCGCCCGCGTTCGCCAAATCGCGTCAGCGCGAGCGCCTGCGCGTGGCGATGATCGGCACCGGCCTGCGCGGCCAGTCGCAGCTGGGGCCGCTGCTCAGCCGCGACGACGTCGAGCTGGTGGCGATCTGCGACACCCAGCGGGTGATGCTGGACAAGGCACAGGCGATCATCGCCAAGGCCGGTCGACGCAAGCCGAAGGAATACGGCGGCGATGGCGATGTGAACGCATGGAAGGGGCTGCTGGCGCACAAGGGCATCGACGCGGTTTTCATCGTCACGCCCTGGGAATGGCACGCGCCGCAGGCCATCGCCGCGATGGAGGCAAAGATCGCGGTCGCCTGCGAGGTCGTGGCCGGCATCAGCCTGCAGGACCACTGGGACGTGCTGCGCGCCCAGCAGCGCACCGGCACGCCCTACATGCTGCTGGAGAACGTCTGCTACCGGCGCGACGTGCTGGCGGTGCTGCAGATGGTGCGCGCTGGCCTCTTCGGTGAGCTGGTGCACCTGCAGGCCGGCTACCAGCACGACCTGCGCGGGGTGGTGCTCAACTCCGGCGATCCGTCCGAACCCTACGGCAGCGGCGTCGAGTTCGGCGACAAGGGATTCTCCGAAGCGCAGTGGCGCACCCGGCACTGGATCGAGCGCAACGGCGAGCTCTATCCCAGCCACGGCATCGGCCCCTGTGCGATGTACGCCAACATCCACCGCGGCAACCGCTTCACCCACATCAACGCTTTTGCCAGCAAGGCGCGCGGCCTGCACGAGTACATCGTCGAACACCCCAAGGGCGGGCCGGACCACCCGAACGCCGCGGTGAAGTTCCGGCGCGGCGATGTCATCACCACCACGCTGCGCTGCGAGAACGGCGAAACCATCCTGCTGCAGCACGACACTTCGCTGCCGCGGCCCTACTCGCTCGGCTTCCGCGTGCAGGGCACCGACGGCCTGTGGATGGACGTGAACCGCTCGATCCATATCGAAGGCCGCAGCCCGGCGCACAAGTGGGAGGACGCCCAGGACTACTACGAGCGCTACGACCACCCGCTGTGGCAAAACTACGCCGAGCAGGCCGCCGGCGCCGGCCACGGCGGCATGGACTGGTTCGTCGTCCACGCCTTCATCGAGGCGCTCAAGGCGAACGCACCGATGCCCATCGACATCTACGACGCGGTCGCCTGGAGCGCGATCACCCCGCTGTCGGAGCAGTCGATCCGGCTGGGCTACCAGACCCTGGAGTTCCCCGACTTCACCGAAGGCGCGTGGAAGGATCGCACGCCGATCTTTGCGCTGGACGGACGTTATTGAGGGTTCACGCGTCGATTGGGAACCCTTGATGGGGCGCGCAACCCGGTTCTGCGTCGTTCGTATTCCGTAGGCGGGTTTCCCTGTCCGGTCCGGTCCGGCCCGCGCTCGATGCCGGAGCCGGAGCAGCGCTGTCCGGCCCGAGCTTTTTACACTGGCACCCCCACCGGGGCTCAATTTTCTGTTGACGATGCGAACGAGTCTCATTACGCTTTTCCTGCCACATAGCGCGTCGACAGACTGGCCACGCAGCACCCCGATCACCTTCCTGAGCCCATTCGCGAGCATCGTCTTGTGATGTGACGGCGACGCTTTTTCCGTTGTCCGGGTTTTTGTTCCACACCAACTTCCGGAGCTTCAAGTGAACTACATCAAGAGCCGCAAACACGCCTCACCGGCCGGACTCGCCCGCGCCATCCCTGCCGCCACCCTCGCGGCCGGGATGGCGCTGACCGTGCCGATGGCGGCGCACGCCGATGCCGCCGCCGAAACCGCGGACCTGGCCGACATGGGCGACGCAGGATTGGCGGCACAACGCAAGGCCACCAAACTCGATGAGATCGAGGTGCGCGGCGTGCGGAGCATGGTGACCTCGCCCAAGTTCACCCAGAGCCTACAGGACACCCCGCAGACCATCGAGGTGATCGGCAAGGAGCTGTTCCAGCAGCAAGGCGCGACCACGCTGACCGAGGCGCTGCGCAACAGTGCCGGTGTTGGCACCTTCTATGCCGGCGAGAACGGCAATACCAGCACCGGCGATGCGGTGTACATGCGCGGATTCGATACCTCCAACAGCATCTATCTGGATGGTGCACGCGACCTGGGATCGATCTCGCGCGACCTGTTCAATATCGAACAGGTGGAAGTGGTGAAAGGCCCTGCCGGTACGGACACCGGCCGCTCGGCACCTACCGGTGCGATCAACCAGGTGACCAAGCAGGCCAATCTGCGCGACGCGATTTCCGCCAGTCTGACCGGCGGCAGCGACGGCCAGAAGCGTGCCACCGCGGACTGGAACCAGACCTACGGCGAGAGCAGCGCGTTCCGTCTCAATGCCATGTGGCAAGACAGCGACGTAGCCGGGCGCGATCGCGTCAACAACAGCCGTTGGGGCCTTGCGCCTTCGCTCGGCTGGGGCCTGGGCACCGATACACGGATCTACGCCGATCTGCTGTACGTCAAGCAGGACAACATCCCCGACGGTTTCGTGCCTACCATCGGCCTGTTTGGCTGGCAGCCGCAGCCGGGCCTGGAGCAGCTGGCTGGTCATCCGGTGGATCCGGAAAACTTTTATGGCACCGCCGATGACCACGACAACGTCACTGCCCGGATGGCCACCTTGCGCCTGGAGCACGATTTCATGAGCGGCGTGCGTCTGTCCAACACGCTGCGCTGGGGCAAGACGGAGCAGGACTATTTCCTCACCGCATTCATGTCCACCGGCGGCAGCGCCGCCAATCCGATGGGTGGCAACATCCATTGGGGCGACATCGCCGATCTTTCCAGCTACACCATGAATCGCAGCAACCTGACGCTGAAGGATCAGGAAAACCGCATCCTGACCGACCAGTTGAATCTGCAGATCGATTTTGCCACCGGTGCGATCGAGCACTTCCTGAGCACCGGCCTCGAGATCACGCGTGAAGAGCAGACGACCCGCAATCTGGCGGCCTCGGGCGCGGTACCACCGGCCAATCTCTACCATCCGGATTGGAACATCACGGGCCCGGCCATCGCCCACACCGGCGCGCACAGCTACGGCGAGACCACCACGAGCGCGGTCTACGCTTTCGATACGCTCAAGTTCGGCGAGAAATTCCTGATCACCGCCGGCCTGCGCGCCGACCGCTACGACACCGACTACCTGGCCACGGCCATTTGCACCACAGTGGTGCCACTGCCGCGTGGCGGCGTCGCCTGTCCTGCGGGCCAGGCCGATGGCAGCCTGATCGCCAGCACCGACCTCAATGCCAAGGACACCCTGGTGAATTACAAGATCGGCGCGGTCTACAAGCCGACCCGGACCTTGAGCCTGTATGCCAATTCCGCACTGTCTCAGCAGCCGCCGGGCGGGGCCAATTTCAGCCTGAGCAGTGCCGCCAACAACGCCAACAACCCGAACCTCGATCCGCAAAAGGCACGCACCCTGGAGCTCGGCACCAAGTGGGCCCTGTTCAATGAAGCACTGGCACTGAACCTGAGCCTGTTCCAGACCCGCGTCAGCAACGAGATCAACAGCCAGCAACTCGACGAGAACGGCAATCCGACCCAGACCGGTGAAAAGGAAGTCGAGGGCTACGAGATCAGCGCCGTCGGTCATATCAGCGACGCCTGGACGATATTGCTGGGCTATGTGGATCAGGACACCAGGGTGAAGAAGGGGGCGCTGGTTACCGCCGACGGCACGCCGAACCTGACCTACACGCCCGATGCCGCCTTCACCGGATGGACCACCTACGTGCTTCCGTTCGGACTGAGCATAGGCGGTGGCGTGCGCTATACCGGTGGCCTGCACCGCGGCACCGATGGCGCGCTCGGCACGCCGAAGGAAACCAAGTCGTACACGGTCTACGATGCGATGCTGTCGTATCCGGTCAACGACGCGGTGACCCTGCGCCTGAATGCCTACAACCTCTTCGACAAGAACTACGTGGCATCCATCAACAAATCCGGCTACCGCTATACGCCGGGCACACCGCGCACCTTCCTGCTCAGCGCGGACTTTCATTTCTGAGCCAAGGCAACGGCGGGAGGCAGCCTCCCGCCCTCCAGGAGCTTCCCCATGCT
The DNA here is from genome assembly GCA_964617405.1 of uncultured Aquimonas sp. Taxonomy (GTDB): domain Bacteria; phylum Pseudomonadota; class Gammaproteobacteria; order Xanthomonadales; family Xanthomonadaceae; genus Denitratimonas. Next base: position 10,273 of record CAZTXX010000035.1, read on the forward strand.
GCTGCATATCCCGAACGTGCTCACCGCAGAACAGGTCGCACACTTGCGCCTGCGACTCGATGCCGCCGAGTGGATCGACGGGCGCGAGACCGTCGGCTTCCAGGGCGCGCAGGTCAAACGCAACGAGCAGCTGGCCGGCACTTCGCCCGTGCGCCGTGAGCTGGGTGAAATCGTGCTGCGAGCGCTGGCGAACAACCCGCTGTTCTTCAGCGCCGCCCTGCCGCTCAAGTACCTGCCGCCGCGCTTCAACCGCTATGCCGGTGGCGGCACCTACGGCTTCCATGTCGATGGCGCGGTGATGAACCTCGCCCAGGGCGAGCAGCTGCGCTCGGATGTGTCCTGCACCCTGTTCCTCAACGATCCGGACGACTACGACGGCGGCGAGCTGGTTGTCAGCGACACCTATGGTGAGCACGCGGTCAAGCTGCCGGCCGGCGATCTGATCGTGTATCCCTCGACCAGCCTGCACCAGGTCACGCCGGTCACGCGCGGCGCGCGCATCGCCAGTTTCTTCTGGGTGCAGAGCCTGATCCGCGACGATGCCAAGCGCCGCATGCTGTTCGAGATCGACACCGCCCTCACGCGCCTGCGAGGCACCAGCGGCGACAACGAGGCGGTCCTGCAGTTGACCGGGGTCTATCACAACCTGCTGCGCCAGTGGGCGGAAACCTGAGGGATCGCATCAGAGCCGGCACGCTCGGCTCCACGGCCTGGATAACCACAGCAGGTTGAGCCTCAGGGGCTTGGCGCTTCCGGTGTCGGTGCCAGCACATCAAGGATACGCAACAACCAGCGCTGCTCTTCGGCATCCAGGCGTTGCAGCAGGCGGCGCTCGTGTTCCAGTGCCAAGGGCACGATCTGGTCGTGGATGCGGCGTCCCGCCGCACTCAGGCGCAAACGGGACTCGCGCCGATCGTGCGCTGCGACCTGTCGGGTGACCAGTTTGCGCTCCACCAGCCCGGCGACGGCGCGGCTGATGGCCACCTTGTCCATGGCCGCGTGCCGGGCCACGTCGCGCGCGGCAAGCGTGTCGTGCCGACCCAGTGCGGCCATCACCCGCCATTGCGTCACCGTGAGACCGAAACGGGTTTCGTACTCGGTGGCGATGTCCTGGCTGACGGTGTTGGCCAGCACCGAAAGCCGGTACGGCAGGAATCGGGCGAAGTCGAGCGCGGGGGATCGGGGCATTGCTGCACTGCGCATTGCAAATGGTTTCACTTGAAACTATAAATGCGGTTTCACGATGCGGCAACCACCGCCACGATATCCACGGAGACACGCGATGAGCACCCAGCCTGCCGCCGGCATGACGCCGGTCACCTTCGAAAACCCCATGGGCATCGACGGCTTCGAATTTGTCGAATATGCCGCACCCGCTGGCCAGTCCGGCCTCCTGCACGATTACTTCAAAAAAATGGGCTTCGTGCAGGTCGCTCGCCACAAGTCCCGGCCGATCCACACCTATCGCCAGGGCGACTGCACCTTCCTGATCAACGAAGACCCCGATTCCTTCGCCGCACGCTTCGCCGCCGAGCACGGCCCCTCGGCCTGCGGCTTCGCGATCCGCTTCAACAAGCTGGCCGAGTGGGTGCGGGTGCAGGCACTCAAGAACGGCGCCGAGGCCTTCGATGCCAAGGACGAGCTGTCCAAAGCCGTGGCCGCGCCGGTGATCAAGGGCATCGGCGGCTGCATGCTGTACCTGGTGGATCGCTACGACAACGAAGGCACGATCCATGATCCGGACTACGAGTACCTGCCAGGCGTTGACCTCATGCCCAAGGGCTTCGGCCTGACCTTCATCGACCACCTCACCCACAACCTCTACGAAGGCAACATGGCGAAGTGGTCGGACTACTACGAGCGCCTGTTCAACTTCCGCGAGATCCGCTACTTCGACATCAAGGGTGCCAAGACCGGCTTGTTGTCCAAGGCCATGACCGCACCCGACGGGCTGGTGCGCATCCCGCTCAACGAGTCATCCGATCCCAAGAGCCAGATCAACGAGTACCTCGACCAGTACAAGGGCGAGGGCATCCAGCACATCGCCTGCTTCACCAACGACATCTACGACACCGTGGAGCGGATGAAGGCCGCCGGCATCGAATTCCTCGACACGCCCAACGCCTACTTCGACTACGTCGACGAGCGCATCCCGAACCACGGCGAGGATCTGGCGCGCCTGCGCAAGAACAGCATCCTGATCGACGCCGACCTGGAGACGAAGCAGCGCCTGCTGCTGCAGATCTTCACCCAGAACGCGCTCGGCCCGATCTTCTTCGAGATCATCCAGCGCAAGGGCAACGAGGGTTTTGGCGAAGGCAACTTCCAGGCCCTGTTCGAGAGCATCGAACGCGACCAGATGAAGCGCGGCGTGCTGTAAGAACAAAGCCCCTTTCCAACGTGGAAAAGGGGCTTGAATGTCACAGAGAGGTTCAAGATGTCGCACTCCAAGGCTTACATGAGCGGTTTCGGCAACTGGTTTGAGACCGAGGCGGTACCCGGCACGCTGCCACAGGGACGCAACTCTCCGCAGAAGGTGGCGCACGGGCTCTATGCCGAGCAGTTGACCGGCACCGCGTTCACCGCGCCGCGCCACGCGAATCGTCACGCCTGGCTGTACCGCATCCGTCCGGGTGCGATGCACGGGCGCTTCGAACCTTTCGAGGCCATGCCGCGGTTCCACAACGATTTCAGCGGTCGCGCCACGCCGGAGAAGCTGCGCTGGAATCCCCTGCCCCTGCCCGACGCGCCAGCCGATTTCATCGAGGGCCTCTACACGATGGGTGGCAACGGCAGCGCAGAGGCCGGCACCGGCATCGGCGTGCACCTGTATGCGGCCAACCGCGACATGCAGGGGCGCTTTTTCTACAACGCCGACGGCGAGTTCCTGATCGTGCCGCAGCTGGGCCGCCTGCATATCGAAACCGAGATGGGCGTGGTCGATGTGGAACCGCAGGAAATCGCCGTGATACCGCGCGGGGTGCGCTTTCGCGTCAGTCTGCCCGACGGCACGGCGCGCGGTTATGTCTGCGAGAACTTCGGCGCCCTGCTGCGCTTGCCGGACCTGGGGCCGATCGGCTCCAACGGCCTCGCCAATACCCGCGACTTCCTCACCCCGGTGGCTGCCTTTGAGGACGTGGACGGCGAGTTCGAGCTCGTCACCAAGTTCCAGGGCCATCTGTGGCGCGCGCCGATCGACCACTCGCCTCTGGACGTGGTCGGCTGGCATGGCAACTACGCGCCCTACAAGTATGACCTGCGCCGCTTCAACACGATCGGCTCTATCAGCTTCGACCATCCCGACCCGTCGATCTTCCTGGTGCTGCATTCGCCCAGCGACACGCCCGGCACCAGCAATATCGATTTCGCGATCTTTCCGCCGCGCATCCTCGCCATGCAGGACACCTTCCGCCCGGCCTGGTTCCACCGCAACATCGCCAGCGAGTTCATGGGCCTGGTGCACGGGATATACGACGCCAAGGCCGATGGCTTCATGCCCGGCGGCTGCTCGCTGCACAACTGCATGACCGGCCATGGGCCGGATGCGGCGACCTTCGAGAAGGCCAGCCACACGGACACCTCCAAGCCCGACTACGTCACCGATACCATGGCGATCATGTTCGAGACCCGCGCGGTGATCCGACCGGCGGCGCAAGCCATCACTGCGGCGCACCGCCAGCTGGACTATCCGGACGTCTGGATGGGCCTCAAACGCCATTTCACGGGCGGTTGAGCCCGCCTTCCGCCTGCAACTGGACTTTCCGATGAAACTCGCTTCGCTCAAAACCGGTGGCCGCGACGGCACCCTCATCGTCGTCTCGCGCGATCTTTCCCGTGCCGTGGCCGTACCCGATATCGCCCCGACCCTGCAGGCCGCACTCGACGACTGGGCTGTGCTCGCGCCGCGCCTGGCGACCGTCGCCGAGGCGCTGGAGGCATCGAAGGTGTCCACCGTCAACGGGCTGGAAGTCTTCGCGCCCGATCCGGCACAGCTCGCCGCGCCCCTGCCGCGCGCCTATGAGTTCGTCGACGGTTCGGCGTACCTGCCGCACGTCGAACGGGTACGCCGCGCCCGCGGTGCCGAGGTGCCGGAAAGCTTCTACGTCGATCCTTTGATGTACCAGGCGGTTAGCGCCGGCTTCCTCGGGCCACGCGACGAGGTGCGGGTGCCCAGCGAGGACATGGGCATCGATCTGGAGGCCGAGATCATCGTGGTCACCGACGATGTGCCGATGGGCGTATCGCCGGAAACGGCGGCCTCACACATCGTGCTGGTGGGCCTGATCAACGACGTTTCGCTGCGCAACCTGATCCCGGGCGAACTGGCCAAGGGCTTCGGCTTCCTCCAGTCCAAGCCGCGCTCGGCCCTGTCGCCGGTATTCGTCACACCCGACGAGCTCGGCCCGGACTGGCGCGACAGCAAGCTGCACCGTCCGCTGGTCACCCATGTCAACGGCGCCTGGTTCGGTGCACCGGAAGCCGGTGAGGACATGCAGTTCAGCTTTGCCCAGCTGGTCGCACACGCGGCCCGCACCCGTCCGCTCACCGCCGGTACCCTGGTGGGCTCGGGTACGGTGGCCAATCAGGACACCACGCTCGGGGCCTCCTGCTTCGCCGAAAAGCGCACCGTGGAAACCCTGGAAACCGGCGCACCTGTCACGCCCTTCATGAAGGACGGCGACGTGCTTCGCATCGAGATGTTCGATCAGGACGGGCACAGCATCTTCGGCGCGATCGAGCAGCGCATCCGGGTCTGACCCGTCGACCGCGGGCAACTCGCGCCGTTGCCCGAGTCGCGATAGGCTGTACGCATCCGACAGGGAGAAGCAGGCCATGGGCGACGGGTTCCGGCTGTACGGTTACTGGCGTTCCAGCGCCGCCTGGCGGGTGCGGATCGCACTCAACCTCAAGGGTCTGGAATACGAACAGATTCCTGTGCATCTGGTGCGCGACGGCGGGGAGCAGCATCAGGCGGCGTTTCGCGCGATCAACCCGCAAGGCCTGGTGCCGGTGCTGCTGCACGGCGAGCGCGTCATCCGCCAGTCCCTGGCGATCATTGAATACCTCGACGAACTGCACCCCTCGCCGGCGTTGCTGCCGTCGGTCAGCCGTGACCGCGCCAGGGTGAGGACGCTGGCGCAAGTGATCGCCTGTGACACCCATCCGCTCGCCAACCTGCGGGTGATGCAGTATCTCGATCGCGAACTTGGCGTCAGCGAGGCCCAACGCCTGGTGTGGATGCGACACTGGATGGCCGAGGGGCTCGCCAGCGTGGAGACGCAGGTCGCCAATCATCCGTCCACCGGGGATTTCTGCGAGGGCGACATGCCCAGCATGGCCGACTGCTGCCTGGTGCCGCAGCTCTACAACGCGCGTCGCTACGAACTCGACCTTGGCCCCTGGCCAACCCTGCGACGCATCGAAGCCAACTGCATGGCGCTGCCAGCATTCCGCGAGGCCACACCCGAACGCCAGCCCGACGCGGGCTGATCAGCCGCCGAAGGTTTCCGCGTAGGGATCGTGCTCGCCGGTGCCGCCCTCGGACAGGCGGACCTTGAGGGCCAGGCCATCGCGCGAATCGGCCTTGCGCAGGGCTTCCTCCAATTCGATCTTGCCGTCCTTGTACATTCGGAACAGATCCTGGTCGAAGGTCTGCATGCCTTCCTGCAGGGAGCGTTCCATCGCTTCCTTGATCTCGTGGATCTGGCCGCGACGGATGATGTCACGGATCAACGGGGTGTTGATCAGGATTTCCGCCGCCGGCATGCGCTTGCCGTCCATGCCCACCACCAGGCGCTGGCTGATGACCGCCTGCAGGTTGAGCGAGAGGTTCATCAGGATGTTCTTGTGCGCGGCCTCGGGGAAGAAGTTGA
>CAZTXX010000036.1:0-15901 GCA_964617405.1 uncultured Aquimonas sp.
CTCGGCATCGTTTGCTACCAGGCCCTGGTGGGAGAGCCGCCGTTCGATGGCGAAGACGCTTTCGCCGTGGCCTATGCCCATGTGCACGAGCCGGTGCCGATGTTGCCCGAGGCGTTGGCGACCTGGCAGCCACTGATTGATCGCTGCGTGGCCAAGAATCCTGATGAGCGCTTCCAGGATTGCCAGGAATTCATTGCCAGCTTGCGCACCATCGCGCGCGGGCTTGGCGTTCCAGAAGGCGTGGGCGTTCCGCCAGGCGCGTCGTTGTCGGCTGGTGTTCCCGCCGTGGCGCCCATCGGTGCTGCTGGCGCGAAGATACGTGCCAATCCCGCATCGTCGGAATACCTGCGGGAGCGTTCAGTGCCCCGCTGGTCGGGACCGCTCGCGGGACTGGTCGGGCTGCTTCTGGTGCTGGCACTTTTTGCGTGGCGACCGTGGGCCGGCACCGATGTGCCGAGCGGATCGCCGGATGAGGTGGCACTGGCATCGGCGAGCGACTCCGTCGAAACCTTGCTGGCCGACGCCAGGCAGGACATCGCCGACAGCCGTTTCACCTCGCCGCCCGGGCGCAATGCGCTGGATCGCTATGTCCTGGTGCTGCGGGCCGAGCCGGGCAACGCCGAGGCGCGCGCGGGCATCGAGCAGGTTGCCGCCACCTATCTGACGCTTGCCGACCAACAGAGCGATGACGAGGATCCCTCACTCTGGCTGGGCTATCTCCAGCGCGCCGAGGAAATCGCGAGCCGGCACGGCGTGGAGGTGGTGGTCGAAGCGGCGGACATGCGCCGCCGTGCGCGCCTTGAACGTATCATGAGGCAGGCCCGCGAGGCGCTCTCGGCCTGGGATGGCGAACGTGCCGTGCTGGCTTACGAGCGCGCCTTGATGCTGGCGCCCGGTTCGCCCGAACTGACGCAGGAACTGGCGCAGGCGCGCACCATCGGGCGCGATGGTTTCGTGTTCAACGACCCGGTGGCCGGCGGCAACGGGCCGGAAATGATCGTGCGCGGCCCCCTGGCCTGGGCGCGCGCGCCGGTCACGCTCGGCGAGTTCTCGCACTATTGGCAGAGCGCCGGGGCGCAGCGTTTCGGTGCACTGCCCGCCAACTGCCGCGATCGTGAATCCAGGCTCAGGCCCTCGCGCAAACGCACCTTCCTCGACCCCGGCTTTCCCCAGAACGAGCACCACCCGGTGGTCTGCGTGACCGCTGCGATGGCCGACGACTACGCGCGCTGGCTCTCGCAGAGCACCGGCAAGGCCTATCGCGTGCCCACGGGTGAGGAGCTGGCGCGGATCGGCATCGGCAGTGCCGATGACTGCGGTGCCAACCTGCGCGATGCCGCCTATCGCGCCCAGTTCGGTGGCCGCGAGGGACTGGCGTGCAACGATGGCCAGGCCGCCACCTCGCCGGTGACCGCGTTCGCCGCGGCGCAGAATGGCCTGCGCGATACCGGTGGCAATGTGCGCGAATGGACCACCGATTGCGTGGGCGGCGCCTGCCGCGAGCGCATCGTGATCGGCGCGGGCTGGGCCTCGCCGCCTGGTGACGGCGCGCCACGCGCCTTCCCGAGCGACGCCGGATTCAATACCATCGGCTTTCGTGTCGTACGTGAAATCCAGTGAGCCGAAAGGGGGCTTGATGAAACTTTACTTTCCCGGTGGAGAGCATCCGCAGATGCTGGTCGGACAGGGTTCGCTGCTGATTGGAAACGCTCAGGACGCGGCGGTTTCACTGGCGCTTGCCGGGGTGGAGGCGCGCCATGCGGAACTGGTGCAGGAAGGTCAAGCCATCACCCTGCACGCCTTGGATGGTGAAGTCCTCGTCAACGGCCACGTCGTGGCCAAGGGCGCGGCGATGCCGCTCAATCCGGGCGATTCGCTGCAATTTGGCACGGTGCACGCGCGCCTGGTGGAAACCGAACGCATGGCGGCCGCGCCCGCGCCGCGTCCGGCGCCGGTGGATGAGCTGGGGGCCACCCGCGTGCGCATCGCGATCCCGCGCTTCGTGCTGCGCGGCGTGTCCGGCGCGGCCTTCGGCAAGACCTATCCGGTGGCCACCCAGCAGGTCATCGGCCGCCAGTCCGATTGCGACATCGCCATCGCCAGCGAGGAGATTTCCCGTCGCCATGCCCAGGTGCGACCCACACCGGTGGGCTTGATGGTGGAGGATCTGGGCTCGTCCAACGGCACCTTCATCAATGGCCAGCGGGTCCAGGAAGGCCTGCTCAAACCGGGCGAAGAGCTGCGCCTGGACAACATCCGCTTTCTGCTGGTGGCCCCGGGCACGGAAGTCCCCGCCACCTCGCGGCTTGCCAGGAAAGAAGACGCCGAACCACGCGAACGCAAGTCCTCGAGAATCGGCTGGACGCTGGTGGCTGTGGCGGCCCTGGCTGCGGCGGGCGTGGCCGCCTACTACCTGTTCCTGCGGTGATGGGCGCATAGCGCGTTGCCGGGTGCGGTACCCTGCGTGGTTCGGCACCCGCACGCTGCAGAGTCAGGCGCCTTGGTAGGCCTCGTTGTGCACCGATTGCACGGCGCGGCCTGAAGGGTCGAGGACGTTCTTGAGCGAGGCATCCCATTCCAGCGCCGCGGCGGTGGAGCAGGCCACCGAGGGGCCGCCGGGTACCGCTTCCGCGGCCCAGGATTGCGGGAAGTGCTTTTCGAACAGGGCGCGGTAGAAATACGCTTCCTTGGTGAGCGGAGTGTTGTAGGGGAAGCGGAAGCGCGCGTTGGCCAGTTCCGTGTCGCTCACCTGCTGTGCGGCATGGGCCTTTAGCGAGTCGATCCAGGAATAGCCCACGCCGTCGGAGAACTGCTCCTTCTGGCGCCACAGCACGCTGTCGGGCAGGTAGCCGGCGAAGGCTTCACGCAGGAACTGCTTTTCGATCCGTCCACGCGCCTTGCCGGAGAGCTTCACTTCCGGGTCGAGGCTCATGGCCACGTCGATGAAGCGGCGGTCGAGATAAGGCACGCGGGTTTCCACGCCCCAGGCGGCCATCGACTTGTTGGCGCGCAGGCAGTCGAACAGGTGCAGGGCGTCGAGCTTGCGCACGGTTTCCTCGTGCAGCGCCTGGGCGTTGGGTGCCTTGTGGAAGTACAGGTAGCCGCCGAAGATTTCGTCCGAGCCCTCGCCCGAGAGCACCATCTTGATGCCCATGGCGCGGATGCGCCGGGCCATCAGGTACATCGGGGTGGAGGCGCGTACCGTGGTGACGTCGTAGGTTTCCAGGTGATAGATCACGTCGGAAAGCGCGTCGATGCCTTCCTGCACGGTGAAGTGCAGCTCGTGGTGCACGGTGCCGATATGCGCGGCCACATCGCGCGCGTGCTTGAGGTCGGGTGCATCGCGCAGGCCGATGGCGAAACTGTGCAACTGTGGCCACCAGGCCTCGCTGCGGCTGTCGTCATCCACCCGGCGCGCGGCGTATTTCTTGGCGATCGCCGCCACCAGCGAGGAATCCAGCCCACCGGAGAGCAGCACGCCGTAGGGCACGTCACTCATCATGTGGCTGCGTACCGCCGACTCCAGCGCGTGGCGCAGGGTGCCACGGTCGGACTCGGCACCGGCCACGGCGGCGTAGTCGCGCCAGCGCGGCTGGTAGTAGCGCTGCGGCTCGGCTTGCCCGCTGCACCAGAAGTGGCCGGGAGGGAACTCCTGTGCTTCCCGGCAGATGCCGGCCAGTGCCTTGAGTTCGGAGGCCACGTACAGGTTGCCGTGGGTGTCGTGGCCGTAGTACAGCGGAATGATGCCGATGGGATCGCGCGCCACGAGCCAGGTGCCGCGCGCGGCGTCCCACAGGACGAAGGCGAACATGCCTTCCAGTCCGTTGAGCCAGTCGCACACCGCCTCGGGGGCGTTGCCCTTGAGGTAAAGCGGCAGGATCACCTCGCAATCGGAATGGGTCTGGAAGGCGTAATCGTGTTCGAGGCGCGCGCGCAGGTCGCGGTGGTTGTAGATCTCCCCGTTCACCGCCAGGGCCAGCGATCCGTCCGGGCTGCGCAGCGGCTGGGCACCGCTGTCCACGCCCACGATGGCCAGGCGCTCGTGCACCAGGATCGCGCGGGCATCGTCATAGATGCCGGACCAGTCGGGCCCACGATGACGCATGGTGCGGGATTGCTCCAGCGCCTGGGCGCGCAATGGAACCGGATCGGTCTTGATGTCGAGAATGCCGAGGATCGAGCACATGAGCGGTGGCCGCGAGGGAAGGGAGAGTCGATCCTATCAGTCGCCGCGTGAATTGTGCAGTGCCGCAATCGCCTCTGGGCGGAACCGTTCCCTTCCGACGGAAACGGGCGTCTCAGAGCAGTGGCGCCCCGAACAGGTCGTGCGCGGTGCTTGCACGTACCGGCGCGAAGCTGCGGCGGTGTGCGGGGCAGGGACCGTGTTCACGCAGGGCAGCCAGGTGTTCGGCGGTACCGTAACCTTTGTGTCGCGCGAAGCCGTACTGTGGCCAGAGCGCGTCCAGTTCCACCAGCAGGCGGTCACGGGTGACCTTGGCGAGGATCGAGGCCGCGCCGATGGCTGCATCGCGTGCGTCGCCGCCGATCCAGGCTTCCGCCGGGCAGGGGAGATCGGGCGGAATGCGGTTGCCGTCGATGCGCGCCAGGACGGCGGGAACGGGCAGGCCGCATACCGCCTCGCGCATGCCGCGCATCGTGGCCTGGAAGATATTGAGCTGATCGATGACATCGACCTCGATCACGCGAATGCAATACGCTGCGGCGTGTTCGAGGATCTGCGGGAACAAGGCCTCGCGACGGCGTTCGCTGAGCGCCTTGGAATCACCGATGCCGGCGATGGGCCGCATCGGGTCGAGGATTACTGCAGCCACCACCAAGGGGCCCGCGAGCGGGCCGCGACCGGCTTCATCGACTCCGGCGATATGCGGCGCGCCGGGCACGGAGGAGTTGGGCGCTTCCGTCATCGCCGAACCCTCACGCCGGTTCGTTCCCGAGGGTCGCGGGAGGAGGGCCGAGCAGTTCGGCGATCGCGTCCGCGGCACTGGCCGAGGCATCACGGCGCAATTGCGCGTGGATGTCGGCAAAGCGCGGCACCAGGGCCTTGGTGCGCGCGGGTTCGTGGAACCAGTCCAGCACCGCCGCCGCGATCTTCCCCGGGTTGCAATCGGCTTGCATCAGCTCGGGCACGATGGCCTCGCCGGCCAGCGCGTTGGGCAGGCTGTAGCGGTCGGTTTTCAGCAGGCCCAAGCCTTTCACGATGGCGTAGGTCAGGCCGGAAATGCGATAGGCCACCACCATCGGGCGTTTGGCGAGCAGGGCCTCCAGCGTGGCCGTGCCCGAGGCCAGCAGCACCACGTCGGAAGCGATCATCGCTTCGCCGGCGCGGCCATCGATCAAATGCACCGGCAGGGGTGGGCGCGCTTGTGACAGCGCGGTTTCGATGGCGTTGCGGCAGGCCGCGTTGGCTGCCGGCAGTACCACCTCGATGCCCGGAAGTTGCGCCGCGATGATCGGCAAGGCGGCGAGGAACATCGGCAGCAGGCGCTGGATTTCGCCCAGGCGGCTGCCAGGCAGCACCGCGAGCAGTGGCCCGTCGGCACGCAGACCAAGCGCGGTGCGGGCAGCGGAGCGGTCCGGTTGCATCGCCATGGCATCGGCCATCGGATGCCCGACAAAGCGCGCATCCACGCCGTGTGCGGCGTAAATCGGCGGCTCCATCGGGAACAGGCACAGCACACGGTCGGCACTGCGCCTGATCTTCGCCGCGCGCCCGGCACGCCAGGCCCAGACCGAGGGGCTGACGTAGTGCACGGTGCGGATGCCGCGTGTCTTGAGCCAGCGTTCGACGCCGAGGTTGAAATCGGGCGCGTCGATGCCGATGAACACGTCCGGCTGCCATGCCAGCAGGCGCTTGCGAAAGCCGCGACGCAGGCGCAGCAGGCGCGGCAGGTGGGCCAGCACCTCGGCCAGCCCCATCACCGCGAGCTCCGAACAGTCGTGCCAGGCCTCGAAACCTTCCACGCGCATCCGCGGCCCGCCGATGCCGGCGAATTCCGCGTCGGGAAAGCGCTCGCGCAATCGCGCAACCAGTCCCGCGCCCAGCAGGTCACCCGACGCTTCTCCCGCGCACAGCGCGATCCGAATCCGGTCCGGATGATTCCCGATTCCCGATTCCCGATTCACGACCATCAGCGCAACAGCGGCCGCTCCGCCCCTTCGATGAAGCTGAGCATGGCGCGCACGTCTTCACTGGTGCCGGCCATCTCCGCCAGCGTCTGCTTGGCCTCCTCGAGCTTGGCTTCTCCCAGGTACACCGCGCGATAGGCACGCTTGATCGCGGCGATGCGCTCGGCATCGAAGCCGCGCCGCTTGAGTCCTTCGGCATTGATGCCACGCGGGCGGGCATAGCTTTCCTGCGCCACCATCAGGAAGGGCGGCACATCGCCATTGACCAGGGCACCCATGCCGATGAAGGCATGGTCGCCGATGCGGCAGAACTGATGCACGCCGGTGAACCCCGAGAGGATCACGTGGTTGCCGATGGAAACATGACCGGCGAGGGTGGCGTTGTTGGAAAACACGCAATCGTTGCCGACTTGGCAGTCGTGCGCGATGTGGCTGTAGGCGAGGATCCAGTTGCGGTCACCGAGGCGGGTGATGCCGCCGCCGTCGCCGGTGCCACGGTTGATCGTGACGAACTCGCGCACCACATTGTCGTCGCCGATTTCCAGCTCGACCCGTTCGCCACGGTATTTCTTGTCCTGCGGCTCGCCGCCGATGGCGGCATGGCCGTGGAACACGTTGTTGCGGCCGATCCGGGTCGGGCCTTCCACCGTGCAGTGCGGGCCCAGGCGCGTGCCCTCACCGATGGAAACCTCGGCACCGATGACGCAGAACGGCCCGATTTCGACATTCTTGCCCAGCGTCGCGCCGACGTCGACCACGGCCATCGGATGGATTCCCGCCGCAGGCATGGCTCAGGGCCCCTTCTCGGCGCAGAGGATTTCCGCGCAGGCCACTTCCACACCATCCACGCTGGCGCGGCAGTCGTACAGGCCCATGCGGCGCAACATGCGTTTTTGCTCGACCTCGAGCACCAGTTGGTCGCCCGGCCCCACCATGCGCGAGAAGCGCGCCTTGTCCACCTTCACCAGATAGGACGGCGTGGGTGCCTTGCCGCTGTCGGGATCTTCCGACAGACGCGTGAGTAGGCCGCAGGCTTGCGCCATCGCCTCAACGATCAATACGCCCGGCATCACCGGATGGCCGGGGAAATGGCCCTGGAAGAACGGTTCATTGATCGAGACGTTCTTGATCGCGGTCAGGCGTCGTCCTGGTTCCAGCGCCACGATGCGGTCCACCAGCAGGAACGGAAAGCGGTGCGGCAGCAGGGTCTGGATGCGGGTGACATCGACCGGCAGTGCGACGGCAGCGGATTCGGTCATCGGGAATGGACTCCTGTGCAGGTTCGGCGCAGGCTGGCCGAGCGACCGCGCATGATCGCATGGCGCGCAGCCTGCCGGAACCCCGGGCAGGCGCCGCGCAAGGCGTGGCCTAGCGGGGTGGCGTGTCGCCCAGCCGGTTGAGGCGCGCCAGGGTGCGCGTCCAGGTACGGGCTTCGCGCGCCGGGATGCTGGCGCCGTAGACGCCCGCCTCGGTGATGGAGCGGGTGACAAAGCTCATCGCCTGCACCGTCACCCCATCGGCGATCTCGAGATGCCCGGCGATGCCGGCGGCACCACCGATCAGGCAGCGACGGCCGATCCGGGCCGAGCCGGCCACCGCGACGCAACCGGCGATGGCGGTATGCGCACCGATCACCACGTTGTGGCCGATCTGGATCTGGTTGTCGAGGCGCACATCCTGCTCCAGCACGGTGTCGTCCAGCGCGCCGCGGTCGATGGTGGTGTTGGCGCCGATCTCGCAGTCCTCGCCGACGCGCACGCCGCCCAGTTGCGGCACCTTGATCCAGTGGCCTTCGTGCATCGCCAGGCCAAAGCCATCGGCACCCAGCACGGCACCGGGATGAATGCGTACCCGCGCACCCAGGTGTACCCGGCAGACCAGGGTGACGCGCGCGACCAGTTCACAGGCCTCACCCACCAGGCAATCTTCGCCGATCACGCTTCCCGGCCCGATGCGCGCACCGGCGAGCACGCGGCTGCGTGCTCCGATGCTCACCTGGGGGCCGATTTCGGCGCTCGGGTCGATCACTGCATCGGGGGCGATGACGGCACTCGGGTGGATGCCGGGATGAGCCGGCTCGCGCTTCTCGAACAGCGCCGCGATACGGGCGAACGCGGAGTAGGGATCACGCGCGAGCAGCGCGTCGCCTGGCCAGTGGGGCAGATCGCCCACACGCAACACCAGGGCGCCGGCGCGCGTGCCGGCAAGTTCGCGCCGGTAACGCGGGTTGGCAAGAAAGCCCAGTTGCGTGGGGCCGGCGTTCGCCAGCGTGGCGACACCCTGGATCGAGCGCGACGGAGTGCCTCGCAACTCCAGGCCGAAGCGTTCCGCCAGTTCGCCCAAGGTGGGTACGGGGTGCGTCATGTCAGCGGTTTCCGGCCTGCTGGCGGCGGCGCAACAGCGCCAGCACATCGTCGGTGACATCGATGCGGCCGCTGACGTAGGCCACCGGGCTGGTGACGATCAGGTCGTAGCCGTGCTCGCGTCCGTGTTCGGCGATGGCGTCGTTGATCAGCGGCCAGGCTTTTTCTGTTTCTTCGTCCACGCGCGTATTGAGTTCGTCGCGCAGGCGCTCGCGGGTGCGTTCGATGGAGCGGCGCAGCGCGTCGGCCTGGCGCTTCAGCGCGTCGTGCGCTTCACCAGCGGCGGCGTTGCCAGCGCGCTGTTCCAGCTCTGCCAGGCGCGCTTCGTCCACCCGAAGCTCGCCATCGCGCGCATCGAATTCCTGCTGCATGCGGCTGCGCGCCGAAAGGATTTGCGGCGCGTTGACCAACAGCCGTTGCATGTCCACGTAGCCGATGCGCACCGTGTCCTGCTGCGCCGGCGCCAGGGTCGCACAAAGTGCGAGCCCAAGGCCCAGCAGCATGCGCCACGCATGGCGGTGCCAGCGCGATCCGGGTCGGCGTTGGCAGGAATGCGTGGACACATCTCACTCCGCCCGGGGCCAGGTCAGAACTGGCTTCCGAAGGAGAACTGCAGGCGTTCGGTGCGGTCGTCGCGGTCGGTCATGAAGGGATAGGCGAAGTTCAGCACGATCGGACCCACCGGAGCCTGCCACTGCAGCGAGACGCCCACCGAGCCGCGGAATTCGCGGAACTCGAAGTCGCTGGCGTTGCGGTATACGTTGCCGAAGTCGACGAAGGCTGAAAGCCGCGTCTTGTCGGTGTCGAACAGGGTGGGGAAGATCGCCTCGATGGTTCCAGTGGTCTTGAGTGCACCACCCATCGGCTGGCGCCAGGTACCGCCGGCTGCGGTGGCCCAGGGGCCGAGGGTATTGTCTTCAAATCCGCGGATCGAGCGCACGCCACCGGCGTAGAAGTTCTCGAAGAACGGCAGGCCTTCGGCGACGACGGTGCGATTGATGCTGCCGTCCTCGTTGTAGATCACGCGAGTGACCGAATTGCTGAATGCGTCGCCATAACCGATCTCGGCACTGGTCATCAGCACCACCGTGCGATGCACCGGCCAGTAGCGGGCGAACTGGTAGTTGAGCTTGTAGTACTCGACGGTGGAACCTGGCAGGGCGATTTCCGCGCCCACCCGCTGGAAGGTGCCGCGGGTCGGGTTCCAGTAGGCGTTGCGCGAGTCGCGTGCCCAGGAGAGCTCGGTGCGCCAGGCGTGGAAGGTGCGTCGGCCCAGCGCGTCGATGTAATCGACGATGGGTTGCGCGGTGGCGCCGGGCGAGGGAATGATGGTGTTGTAGTCGATGCCGAACGCAAGCGCCACGGTATCGGTCTCGGTGAGTGGCACGCCGAAGATCGCCTTGGCCGACGCAGTGTCGGAGTAATAGGTGGCGATGTTGAAGTTGCCGTAGTCCATTTCGCGATAGGACAGGTTGTACCCCACGGAAACGCCGTCGCGGGTGAAGTACGGATCGAAATAGTTGACGTCGTAGCGCTTGGAATAGGCGTTGTTCTGCACCGCGATGCCGACCCGGTTGCCGGTGCCGAGGAAGTTGTTCTGGGTCACCGAGACTGAGGAGATCAGGCCGGCCAGCTGGGAGTAACCCAGGCCCACCATGAAGCTGCCCGAGGTGGTCTCGGTGACCTTGAACACCACGTCCACCTGGTCGTCGGTGCCGGCCACTGCCGGCGTTTCGACTTCGACCTCGCTGAAAAAGCCGAGGCGGTTGAGACGGATCTTGGAGCGGTCGATCGCCGATTGCGAATACCAGCTACCCTCGAACTGGCGCAGCTCGCGGCGCATCACCTCGTCGCCGGTGCGCGAGTTGCCCACGAAGCGCACTTGGCGCACCTGCACGCGCTTGCCGGGCTCAACGTAGAAGTTGATCTTCACGGTGCGGTTTTCACGGTCCACCGTGGGCACCGGGGTGACGTTGGCAAACGCGTAGCCGATGTTGCCCAACAGCGCGGTCATCGCATCCGAGGTGATTTCCAGCATGCGGCGCGAGAAGGTCATCTCGGGGCGCACCAGCACGAGCTTCTCCATGTCCTCGTGCGGGATGATCGTCTCGCCGGTCACCATGACCTCCGAGATCGTGTAGATCTCGCCCTCGCGCACGTTGCTGGTCAGGTACATGTCGCGCCGGTCGGGACTGATCGAAACCTGGCTCGATTCAATATCGAAGTCCACGTAACCGCGGTCGAGGTAGTAGGAGTTGAGCTTCTCCAGGTCACCCGAGAGCTTCTCACGCGAGTACTGGTCGTCGCGCTTGTACCAGGATTTCCAGTTGGTGACGTTGGACTCCCAGCCCTTGCGCAGTTCCTTCTGCGGAAAGGTCTCGTTGCCCACGATATTGATGTGGCGGATCTTGGCGGCCTTGCCTTCCTTGATGTCGATCTGCACGTCCACGCGATTGCGATCCAGCGGGGTGACCGAAGGTTGCACCGAGACGTTGTACTTGCCGCGGTTGTTGTAGGCGCGGGTGAGCTCCTGCACCACACGTTCCAGCTGCAGGCGGTCGAAGGTTTCGCCTTCGGCCAGGCCGATTTCCTTGAGGTTCTTGTTCAGCTCCTCGGTTTTCAGGTCCTTGTTGCCGATCAGGGTGATCTTGTTGATCGCCGGGCGTTCCTGCACCGTCACCACGAGGATGTTGTCCTGCCGGTCCAGGCGCACGTCGTTGAAGAAGCCGGTACGGAACAGGGCACGGATGGCACGGGCAGCCGTGGCGCGGTCAACGCGGTCGCCGCGCTCCAGCGGCATGTAGGTGAACACCGTGCCCGCCGAGATGCGCTGCAGGCCATCGACGCGGATGTCGCTGATGGTGAACGGTTCGAATGGCTGGGCTTGCAGCGCCTGCGCGTGGCTCGGCGGTGCCAGCACCAGCGAGGCCAACAGCGGGGCGGCGGCGACGATACGCTTCATGGGGATATCCGGACAGAGGCGACGCGGCGGCATCGCGGGGCAAAAGAAGGGAGGGAAAGGCGCCGACAGGTTCGGTCGCGGAGGCTGGCGCGGCAGGTCTTGGCGGGGCTGGGATGGTTCATGGAGGTGATTGTGGCGGAAGGCGGCGGTCAGTACGACACCAGGCGCACGATGTCGTTGTAGAACGCCAGCCCCATGAGGCTCGCCAGCAACAGCAAGCCCACGAACTGGCCGACGATCATCGTGCGTTCGCCAACCGGGCTGCCCTTGACCAGTTCGATAAGGTAATACAGGAGATGACCCCCGTCCAAGACCGGGATAGGCAGAAGGTTCATGATGAACAGGCTGAGGCTGAGCATGGCCAGAAACGACAGGAACCAGGCCAGGCCGAGTTGGGCCGAGGCGCTGGCGTACTGGGCGATCGAAATGGGCCCGTTGATGTTGTCCAGCGAGATGGCGCCGCGCACCATCCGCCAGACCAGGCCAAGCGTGGCACCGGTCAGGCGCCCGGTTTCATCCAGTGCGGCACCGACGGCGTCCAGCGGGCCGTAGCGCAGCACGGTGTCGTATTCGGCGCTGGCCCGTGGTGCGGCAATGCCCAGCAGCCAGCGCGGTGGATCGACAGCGGCATCGTAAACCGGTTGGATACGCGTTTCCTGGCGAGTACCCGCCCGTTCGAACACCACCGCCAGCGGTGCGCCTTCGCGCGCCTGGGCTTGCACCGCCGTGCCGATCTCGTTCCAGTTGCGTATCGGCACCCCGCCGATGGAAAGCAGCTTGTCGCCCGTCTGCAGCCCGGCCTTCGCGGCCGCACCATCCTGCGCCAGTCCACCGACCTGCGCCGGCAATAGGAACTGGCGCGGCACCAGCCCGATGTCGCGCAGCACCGAGGCGGGCTGCGGTGAGGACAGCGCCGCCAGATCAAGCCGCAACTGCGCCGAATCGCCCGTACCGCGCAGTACCTCGATGCGGGTGGGGCGATGGTCCGCGGCGGCGGTGGCCAGTGCCATCTGCACGTGGGTCCAGGTATCCATGCGCTGGTCGTCGACCGCGACGATGCGATCGTCCGGCTTGAGGCCGGCCTCGGCCGCAACACCTTGCACCTGGCCGACATAGGGAAGGAAGTCCGCCTTGCCGATCAGGAACATGGCCCACAACAGGGCGATGCACAGGATGAGGTTGAACAGCGGGCCGGCGGCAACGATGGCGATGCGCTGATAAACGCTCTTGCGGTTGAAGGCCTGCTCGCGCAATGCCGGATCGACGTCCTGCTCGCGCTCGTCGAGCATGCGCACGTAACCGCCCAGCGGGATCCAGCCCACCACGTATTCGGTGCCATCACGCGCGACGCGGCGCCAGATCGGACGGCCGAAACCGACCGAGAAGCGCAGTACCTTCACCCCGCAACGGCGCGCCACCCAGAAGTGGCCGAACTCGTGGAAGGTGACCAGGATGCCGAGGCTGACGATCAGCCACCAGAACCAGCCGGCGTATTGGGTCATGGATCGAGGGCCTCGGACGAAATCAGATCAAGAGCCAGCCGGCGCGCTTGTGCATCGAGCGCCAGCAGGCTCGGAAGGTCGGGTGCGTTGCGCTCGTGCAGTCGCGACAAGGTGGCGTCGAGCACGGCGGCAATGCCTAGGAAACGAAGTTGGCCCTGAAGAAAGGCTGAAACCGCGATCTCGTTGGCAGCATTGAGGATCGTGGTGGCGGCCGGGCCCTCGTGCAATGCCTCGCGTGCCAGGCGCAGGCAGGGGAAGGCGGTTTCGTCGGGCTCTTGAAAATCAAGCTGCGCGACACGCACCAGGTCGAGCGCTTCCACACCCGCATCGATGCGTTCAGGCCAGGCCAGGCCGAAAGCCAGCGCGGTGCGCATGTCGGGATTGCCAAGCTGGGCCAAGGTGGAGCCGTCGACATACTGCACCAGCGAGTGCACGATGCTTTGAGGGTGCACCACAACGCTGATGCGTCCGGGCGCGGCATCGAACAACCAGCGCGCCTCGATCAGCTCCAGGCCCTTGTTCATCAGGGTGGCGGAATCAACCGAGATCTTGCGGCCCATGCTCCAGTTCGGATGTGCGCAGGCCATGTCGGGCGTGACCGCTTCGAGCTGCTCACGTCGCCAGCCACGGAACGGGCCACCCGAGGCGGTCAGTACCAGGCGATGGATCGCGGGGTGCGCGGCCGCGCCGATGGCTGGCGGTGGCAGGCATTGGAAGATGGCGTTGTGCTCGCTGTCCACCGGCAGCAGTTCGGCGCCCGAAGCGGCCACTGCCTGCATCAGCAGTTCGCCCGCGACGACGATGGATTCCTTGTTGGCCAGCAGGATGCGTTTGCCCGCGTGTGCGGCCGCCAGGGTGGATTCCAGTCCGGCGGCTCCCACGATCGCCGCGACCACGGTATCGCAGTGACTGGAGGCGGCCGCCTCGGCAAGCGCGCGCGTGCCCGCCAGTGCCTGCGTTTCCAGCCCGGCCCGCGCGAGTGCGGTCTTGAGCCCGGGGTAGAGCGATTCCTGCGCGATGATTGCGATATCCGGACGAAAACGCCGGCACAGCGCTACCAGGGCCTCGACGTTGCTGTTGGCGCTGAGCACGCTGGCACGGAAACGCTGCGGGTGGCGCGCGATCACATCGAGCGCGCTGGTGCCGATGGAGCCGGTCGCGCCCAGTACGGCAATCCGTCTCACAGCCCGAGGCCCGCCTTGAGGGTGGCCAGCACGGGCAGCGCCGCCAGCAGGCTGTCGATGCGATCGAGTACGCCGCCGTGGCCGGGCAGCAGGGTGCCTGAATCCTTGGCGCCGGCTTGGCGCTTGATGATGCTCTCAAACAGGTCGCCCAGCACTGACGCCAGCCCGGCAACCAGGCTGGCGATGATCAGATGCGGCAGCTTGTCGAGGGAAACACCCAGTACCGGCGCCATCGCCAGGGCCAGAACGAGCACGCCGAAAAGCCCGCCCCAGAAACCGGCCCAGGTCTTGCCCGGGCTGATCGCCGGCGCCAGCTTGGCGCCTCCGAAGCGGCGCCCCGCGAAGAATGCGAAGGTATCGGCGGCCCAGACCAGCAGCAGACCGTACAACGCCCATACCGCACCGTCGGCGTGCAGCAGGCCGAAGGCGCACCAGGTGGGGATCACCAGCAGTGCGCCGATGACGAGCTTGAGCGAGAAGTGGAGTGGAGTGGCGGCCTTCCCGTATGCCGGCTGGCGCAGCCACAGCGAGGCCACCAGCCACCAGGCCATGCCGATCAAGGCCAGCCAGGGAAAGAGGGCAGGCCAGCCATAGCGCGCCAACCAGGCCATCGCGCCGGCGTGCACCAGCAGGGTCGCGGCGCGGCCGAGCCGGTTATGCATGCCGATCAGGCGTGTCCATTCCCATAGCCCGGCGAGCAGGGCTGCGGCCACCAGCGGCATCAGCAGGCCGACCGGCAGCCACAGGATGCCGGCGATGACCAATGGTGCAAGCACGAGGGCGGTGATGACACGCTGTTTCATCGGGGTGGCTCCGCTTGCAGTTGTTCGGACGTGCGGCCGAAACGACGTTCCCGCGCCGCGAATGCGTCGAGCGCACGCGCCAGTTCGGTTGCATCGAAATCCGGCCACAGGGTCGGGGTGAAATACAGTTCGCAGTAGGCCATTTGCCAGAGGAAGAAGTTGCTGATCCGCATATCGCCGCCGGTGCGGATGAAAAGGTCGGGGTCGGGCAGCTTGGACAGGGTCAGTGCCGCGGCGAGGCGGGACTCGTCGATGGCATCGGGCTGGAGTGTTCCCGTCGCCACCTCGGCCGCCAGTTTGCGGGCGGCCTGCACCAGATCCCAGCGCCCGCTGTAATCGGCCGCGATGGTCAGTTGCAGGCGATTGTTGCTGGCGGTAAGCGCCTCGCCATGTGCCATGCGTTGCTGGATGTGGCCGCTGAAACCGGTGCGCTCACCGATGAAGCGCAAGCGCACGCCGCGTCGGTGAAGCTCGTCCACTTCACGGTCGAGTGCACGCAGGAAAAGCTGCATCAATGCGTTGACTTCCTCGTCCGGCCGCTGCCAGTTCTCGCGTGAGAACGCGAACAGGGTGAGTGCCTCGATGCCGTGCTGGAGGCAAGCGTCAATGCACAGGTTCGCGGCGCGGGCGCCCGCGCGGTGCCCGATGCTGCGCGGACGATGCCGCGCCTTGGCCCAGCGGCCGTTGCCGTCCATGATGATGGCAACGTGGCGCGGGCGCGGGGAGTCCGGGACGGGGAATGGGGAATCGCTCAAGCGGCACCCGCAGCATTGATCGTCACGTGTTGCAGCAGGCGCTCGGGCGCTGCCTCCCATTCCGGTTCATCAACTCCCGGGTCCCGATCAGACTGCCATCAACTCGTCTTCCTTGGCCTTCACGACCACGTCGACGTCCTTGACCGCCTTGTCGGTGAGCTTCTGGATCTCATCTTCCGCGCGAC